>CAYZSU010000031.1:0-24571 GCA_964480565.1 uncultured Myxococcales bacterium
GCGTTTTAAATTGATCGATCGCTTCTTGAGAATGCCTTGGGTGCTTTGATCGGCCTGAGATCCAAACAAGGTTCAATCGGTCTAAAAGAGCATACACCCCTGAAAGGGAATAATTACAATCAAAACGATCACACAAAAGGGCGTTGATATCATGTGCTGTTAGTCGTCCTCCCTTTCTTGAGGCGTGAAGATGATCCAAACTTTGACAAAAACTTTCTTCATCCTCTGGAGGTAAACGCGGTCTTCGTCCTCTTCCTTCTTTTTCAATCAAACCCTAGTAATCAAAATCAACGAAACGCTGTAACCAGCATCGAACTGTCTTTTCTGTCATTAAAACCATCTCGGCAACTTCGCGAAGCAGTTTCCTTGCTTGTAGATGATGAAGGGCCTGAAGTTTTATTTTTATACGAGCATCTCGCTCAACTTTGTATGTCTCTTTGAAATCATAATCTTGAATCGCCTCAATAAAGGCTTTAATTTTTGTCATTCCACAATAATACTACTTTCGAATTTGGGTGGAGTGAACATTGTAGCGACTGGAGAGCTCTGCGATTGTCTCTGTTTCCTTGATTGCTGCCAAGGCTACTTTGGCCTTAAACTGATCGTCATACACCTTTCGTTTTTTCATCATTATGAACCCCTTTCGTATGGGATATTTAATCCCCTGTAAGTCCACTTAGAAATCCCTTATTTTTTGTTCGGGTTTGCTCGACCACTATAAATCGATCAGGACCCATATGTTCGTACGAAATCTATAATAGCTTTGGATAATGTCGGGGATGAAAATATTGCTAAACATCTTACTGCATTGTTAGATGATAGTGATCCCTATGTTCGCTCAAAAGCGATTGAAATATTGGGAAAACATAGAAATGGAGCTACAGTAGGGCTTATTATGAAATGTTTAAATGATAGTGATCCCTATGTTCGTACGAAAGCGATTGAAACATTGGGTGCGATTGGCGACAAAACAACCATTCAATATTTAAAACCACTACTTAATGATAAAGATAATGTCATCAAAGCAGCCGCCAAAAAGGCAATCGATAAATTAAGAAATAAGTAAAAGTTTTCATCTATTTAAATACATTTATCAACTAAGAATAAGGGGGATATTCTATGTTACCACCACGTATTAATGACCAAACGAAATCCGACGTCCGTGAATTTTGTCAAGCACACGCCAATGCCGATCAATCTCTGGGACTGTTTAAAAATGCCCAGATGGTAGGCGCCCGCAAGACCATAACCGGAGCGTACACGCAAGTACGTGAGGATTGTGGTCGTAGCGGGAAACACCACAGATGGGCGTTTTTTGACAGTTCCGTTCAACAAAAACTGGGGCAGAGTTGTTTTAATGCCGCTCCTACGGATCAATCGCATCGCTATGCAAAGAAAATGGACAATATCAATTTACCTGCTCTATTTAAACCAAAACAAATGACCAATTGATTGCTATTAGAGGGTTGAATGAGCTTGATGATAAACGCGCAGTTTTATATCTTATTCCATTTTTGGAAAATGATGATAGTGAAATTTGTTGTGAAGCTGCAAATGCATTGGGCTGGTTAGGAGCTAAGCAATCTATTCCATATTTCACTCCATTGCTTCAACATAGTAATGATGATATTCGCCTTTGCGCTGTCAGGGCTTTGGGTAAAATTGATGATAAGCGTGTTGAGTTTTTACTTCTTCCCGCTTTGGAAGATAAAAATGGAAATATTCGTTCAGAAACAGCAAAAATATTAGGGCAAATTGGAACAAAAAAAATTATTCCAAATCTTGTTACTATTCTTGATCAGGTGGATGATGATGGTGACTATGTTAGTATTGCTGTTAGGTCAGTTTTGAGGACAATTGGCGATAAGAGTGCAGTTTCATTGCTTGCTCAGTTATTAAGAAAACGTTCATATTCCTATTTTATAGAAGCATTAGGCCATATTGGCGATAAAAGTGCAATTTCACACCTTATCCGGCTTTCAAAAGATAAGAGTATTTTTGTTCGGAAGCATGCAACTAAAGCCTTGAGAGGAATTGGTGATTATAGCTTGATTCCACACCTTATTCGGCTTTCAAAAGATGAAAATATGCAAGTTCGCTATCCTGCGGAAAAGGCCTTGGAAGATATTGTCGGTAAAGGTGTGCATTCACAGCTTGTTCAGATGTTAAAGCATAACGATGCGGCTGTTCGCTCTATAGTTATTGAAATGTTGGGCAATCTTGGTGATAAACGCGTTGTCCCACAGCATCTTTTAATGCTAAATGATAAGAATTGGAGAGTTCGCTCTTATGCTGCAGAATTCTTGGGCCGTATTGCTAGCCAACGTGCGGTTGATCCCCTTATTCAGAAATTAAACGATAGTGATGAGAATGTCCGTTCAAGTGCTGCCATTGCCTTGGGCAAGATAGGCAGTAAAGATGCGGTTGCCCCTCTTATTCAGAAATTAAACGATAGTAATAAGGAGGTCCGTTTAAGTGTTGTCTGGGCTTTGGGTGTGATTGGAAGTGAAGATGCGGTAGATCCCCTTATTCAGAAATTAAACGATAGTGATAAGGAGGTCCGTTCAAGTGCTGTCCTTGCCTTAGGAAAACTCGGTGAAAAGCGAGCAATTCCACAGCTTATTCAAATGCTAAGCAATAAGGATTGGCGCATTCGCACTAGAGCCGTGGATATGTTATGTGTTCTTGGCGATCATGGAACCGTTTCGCAACTTCTTCAGGTGTTAAATGGTAAGAATGAAGATGCTAGAGAAAGTGCCGCTTATATTCTAGGCCAGCTTGGCAGTAAAGATGCGATTGAGCCTCTTGTCCAGAGGTTAAACGATGATAGCATATGGGGTATACGTTCAAGTGTTCTGAATGCATTAATTGCTATTAATGATAGTACAGCTGTGCCATTGCTTGTTTTAAAATTAAATGATAGCAGTGATTCTGTGCGTTCAAAGGTTGCTTGGGCTTTGGGCAAAATCGGTGATGAACGTGCGGTTGATCCCCTTATTCAGAAATTAAACGATAGTGATGAGAATGTCCGTTCAAGTGCTGCCATTGCCTTGGGCAAGATAGGCAGTAAAGATGCGGTTGCCCCTCTTATTCAGAAATTAAATGATAGCAGTGATTCTGTTCGCTTTAGTGTTGCCTGGGCTTTGTGCAAGCTTGGTAATGAGAGTGCAATTGATACTCTCATTCAATTATTAACAAGTGATGATGAGTTTGTTCGTTCGGATGCTGCCAAGGCAGTGGGTCAATTTGGTAATAGGGCTACAGCATTACGTCTTATTCAGATGGGAAGAACAAAAAAACATTATCATTCTAGTGTAGTCGAGGCATTGGGTTATATTGGCGATAGGGTTGCTGTTCCAACTCTTATTTTACTTCTCAGAGATGGCTATAGTACCTCGGCTTTGGGGGGAATTGATGATGAACGTGCGGTTCCATATCTAAGGAGACTTTTAAGGACTGATGGCTATGAGAAAGCTGTATGTGCATTGGGTAAATTAGGAGATAAACAAGTCGCTTCTCATCTTATTCAACAACTTAGAGGCTCTGAGTGTTTAACTAAGGAAAGTGCCTCTAAAATATTTGGCAAGTTGAGCGATAAAAATACAGCATTTCAATTTACATTAATGTCCAAAAATTATGATTCCAGTATTCGTTCGAATGCCGCTTATATCTTGGGTATTTTGGGTGATAAACTCGCCGTGCCATATCTTATTTCAATGCTAAATGATAGTGATGAAGATGTTCGAGAAAATGTCGTTAAATCCTTAGGCAGACTTGGCGATAAGAGTGTGATTCCACAGCTTAGGCCATCGTTATATGATGAAAATGAGTCGGTTAGGCGTGCCGCTAAAAAAGCTATCGATCAATTAACAACAGAATGATAAATTTCATCGTTGAATCGATTACTCCATCAGGTCTGCATAAACTGAAAAAATTTTATATTCCTCACAAAATACACATTCTCGAAGATGCCCCTTCGTGCACTAAGTTAATAATATAGATCAAACTGCTGATTTTGAATGGTAAAATAGCGCAATGTGCTTGACTCTATTTTTGCCTCGATTTAAGATATATAAAATTTAACATTAGGGGTTTGGTTTGAAGCGAACAATGGAAGTATCGATCATGGGACAGAAATTCATGATCAAAAGTGATTCAAATGATGATTATGTCATGGAAGTGGCCAATTATGTGGATAAAAAAATCACTGGTGTCATTCAAGGAACAAATTCAGTGGCATCGTTAAATGTGGCTATTTTAGCTGCCATGAACATTGCGGATGAGTATTTTAAATATCAAAAAGACAATACTCAGCGCATTACACAGGCTGAAAAAAAAGTGGAAGATATTATAGAGTTAATTGATTTACAAATGTAAAATACCTCTAAAAACCCTATCTTGGGGCAAAAGAAGTATTATTAGAGTTTTTTTGTTGTGTTGTTCTTTGATGCTTATCAATAAATTACCCTGCTGGGTCCGTAATTGATATCAATTATTTTGAACCGATACGTTTATCTAGGGGATTGTCCCTAACTGTGGTGTGAGTCCTTTGCATCATTAAAACTTAGATTGATCCGATTGGATTTATCTGAATTTAATGGTGCAAAGGAACCCTAAAGCAGTCATATGATCACCCACCTATTTTTAGGTCGGGTTCTAGGTAGTGATATCATACGGCTTTTGCGGGGTTTTTATTTTGTATTTTTGGGTTGCCCGTTGGAACGCCCATTTTCGGTGTTTTCCGCTAAACACGTAATCCTCACGTACTCGCATGTACGCTCCGGTTACGGGTTTACGGGAGCCCTGAATCTGGGCATTTTTGAACAACCCCACAAAATATTTATTTTTGAACACCCTCATAATTTTAATCAGAAAGGGCTGAATTTATTTTATGATTACGCACGAACAAGAAATATCTTTGGAAGAAAGAATCTCAACCCATCACCATGCAATCGACACGTTATTAACCTCACTGCAAACCGCACTTATTGGCCAATCATATCTATGTCAGCGATTATTAATGGGTTTGTTGACTCACGGTCATATTTTGGTCGAAGGTGTACCAGGTCTCGCCAAAACCACAGCAATAAAAGCATTGTCATGTGCCTTGGATGCGAGCTTTAGCCGAGTTCAATTTACACCGGATTTACTGCCAGCAGATGTCACAGGTACGCAAGTCTATCATCCAAATGATCATACATTTCATGTGAAAAAAGGGCCTATATTTGCTAATTTAGTATTGGCAGATGAGATCAATCGCGCGCCCGCTAAAACTCAGAGCTCATTATTAGAAGCCATGCAAGAACAACAAATTACCATTGGTGATCAAACCCATGCATTGCCAAATCCATTTTTAGTAATGGCCACACAAAATCCAGTGGAGCAAGAAGGGACATATCCATTGCCAGAAGCGGAGGTGGATCGGTTTATCATGAAAGTACAGGTAAACTATCCGACAGAAGAAGAGGAAGTTCAAATCATTCAATTGATGGAAGGCAATAATCATCAATGGCCCAAGCCATGTTTGTCATTGCAGCAAATTAAAGACATGCAAGCGACTATGAATGATATTCATATGGAAGAACGATTGTATCAATATATTGTTCATTTAGTGTGGTGCTCAAGGGATCCAAAAAAATATGGCTTAGCTGATTTACAGCCATTAATTCATTATGGCGCATCTCCTAGAGCATCGATTTTCTTTGCAAAAGCTGCCAGAGCAAATGCCTTTTTAAAGGGGCGCTCCTATATTACGCCACAGGATATTAAAGATGTTGGCATGGATATTTTGCGCCATCGTATTATTATATCCTATGAAGCAGAGGCGCAAAACATCACTTCAGAGCATATCATTCAACAATTGTTTGATACTATTCCAGTTCCATAGGTGGCATATGTCTGAAAAATTCATGGTATCTTCAGAACTACTCGCTCAAATGAAGCAAATTCAATTGCGTACAAAATCCCTAGTAACGGAACAGTTTGCTGGGGAATATGAGTCTGCATTTAAAGGTCAGGGAATGGCTTTTGAAGACGTGCGGCCCTATTATCCAGGCGATGATGTGCGATTTATCGATTGGAATGTCACAGCCAGGTGCAATCAACCATTTATTAAATTATTTCGAGAGGAAAGAGAATTAACCGTTATTTTATTAGTCGATGTATCTGCAAGTATGCAATTTGGTTCAGGAGAGGTCTTCAAGCATAATACTGCCGCTACATTGGCGGCATTACTTGCGAATGTAGCCATGAAGAGCAATGATAAGGTGGGGATGATTTTGTTTTCCAATGACATCGATGCTTATATTCCTCCCAAAAAAGGGCCTCAGCATGTGTGGCGTCTAATTCGAGAGCTAATTTCATTTACACCTGAGGAAAAGCAGACAAATATTGCGAATGCGCTAGATTATTTAAATCAAGTGATTCGAAAACGCGCAGTCGTATTTTTAATATCTGATTTTTTCTGTTCCGACTATAATCATGCCTTTAAGCTTGCGGCCAAACGCCATGACCTAGTCACCATTGCATTAAATGATCCCATGGAACGTAAAATCGCACCAATTGGGCTGCTGTCCTTAAACGATATGGAAAATGGCGAGTCCATATTGATCGATACAAACGATATGGATGTTCATCGCATGATTGAACAATCATTTGACGAATTACAACAGTCATTAAAAAAATTATGTCATAGTACAGGTGCAGATTATATGACAGTGACGCCTCAGGATGACTTGATTAATGTGATTATGGGGTTGTTTAGACAGCGTGAACACATGATTAAATAATGGGGTTGTTGAAAAATAAATAGGAATATATATACAGATGCCTGAACTTCGCGACATTAAACCGTTAATACTCAGCGATTATCCACTATGGATGATTATTATGGTTGGCCTTTGTGCACTTTTAGTCATTGCAGGATTAACCTATTATGTATGGCATGCATTTGCGACTAAGAAAAAAAATAGCGATGACGCGCCTACTATTTCTGCATATGATAATGCAATGAATGCATTGCGTGCATTGGCAACTGCACATACGACATTAACGGAAATTCAATTTTATGCCCAATTAAGCGACATCATTCGTAGCTATATTCAAAATGCATATGATTATCCTGCACGTGAGCGCACCCAGGAAGAAATACAACAGGAATTTATTGATCAAACTAAAATAACTAAGTCAGTAAGTGAAATGCTAATGCAATTATTGATAGCTGCGGATCAAGTGAAATTTGCAGAATACACATGGGGAGTTGATCGGCAACAAGGGCATCTTGCATTAACAAAAAAATGCTTGATGCATTGCAAGGATGATCAAGACGCCGCGAAACAATTGGCATTGAATACAGCGACTAATAAGGAGACATTGTGATTTTTGCTCATCCCTTATTTTTCTTACTTATCATTCCAGTAATTATCTATGCGATTCTAGGCAACCATGTGCCCGGTCAAATGAAATTTTCCAGCCTATTTTTATTAAAGCGCGCAATCGCAGGTATTGATAAGCAAATACATCTTAAACAATCGTATATTACAATTCTCGTTATAATTCGCTGCATTGCACTTATTTTTATTATCATTGCTTTGGCAAGACCGCAGGAAATTCGTCATGAAAAGGAAGTGGAAAAAGAAGGCATTGATATGTTTTTAATGCTCGATACGTCTGAAAGTATGCGCGCAATTGATTTTAAAATACATGCTAATAATGTTACACGACTGGATGCAATTAAGCATGTAATCGATGATTTTATCGATCATCGTTTGGGTGATCGGATTGGTATGATTGTGTTTGGTGAGGTGGCCTTTACACAAGCGCCGTTGACTATGGATCATTTGCTACTGAAACAATTATTAGCTGAGTTGAGCATTGGCATGGCTGGCAATGCCACAGCTATTGGCGATGCACTTGCCATTGGAATAAAGCGATTTAAGGAATTAAAATCAAAGGAGAAAGTTATTATTCTGGCAACGGATGGTCAGAATAATGCCGGAAAATTAATTCCCCAAAAAGCCGCAGAAATTGCGAAGAAATTAAATATAAAAATATACACCATTGGTATCGGTGGTACAGGGAAAGCGCCGTTTATTGAAGATGGCCTTTTTGGTAAACGTGTTGTCTATCAATCCGTTCAATTGGATGAAAAGAGTTTGAAATCAATTGCAACACATACAGGTGGTGCGTATTTTAATGCAGCGAATTTAAACGAACTTCAAAAAGTATATGATGTCATTGATAGGTTAGAAAAAACACCTGCATTAATTACAGAATATAACGACGTAGATGAAAGATTTGAACTATTTATTATAATCGCAATTTTATTTTTGCTAGCAGAGTTATTCTTACGTCATACATGGTTAAAGGTATTGCCTCAATGAAATTTGAATCATCACTATATATTTATGCGCTATGCATTATTCCCGTATTGGGCGGTATATTATTTTTCTTTTGGCAACGAAATGAAAGATCTCTAAGCCGGATAATGCACGAAGATGCATTGAAAAAATTTAACACCAGTAAATCAATACACTCCAAAATTGCCGACATGTGTGTGCTAGTTAGTATTCTTTTTTGTATTTTGGCAATCGCACGACCGCAGTGGGGATTTTCATGGATGGATGTCAAACAGTACGGAACAGATATCCTTGTGATTATGGATGTATCAAAGAGCATGTGGGCACAGGATAGTAAGCCAAGTCGCTTGATTGCGGCAAAACGAAAAATAATCGATTTTATAAAACTTCTTCATGGTGACCGCATCGGCTTGATTGCATTTGCAGGCCGTGCATTTGTGCTAACACCGCTGACTGTCGATTATGGGGCCTTGCACTTATTTTTAGATCAATTGGATAGCAATTTAGTGCCTGTGCCAGGGTCTGCAATTGCGGAATCATTGGAGCTTGCGATTAAATCATTAACCAAATCCAAATCATCTTCGAAAAATATTATATTGTTAAGCGATGGTGAGGATCTTGCCGGAGGAATTGACGATCAACTGGCACAGGCAAAGGCACATGATGTGACGATCAATGTAATTGCTTTTGGTTCAACAGATGGCGCACCAATTCCTGATCTCAATGGTGGATTTATTAAAGATGATTATGGTAATGTTGTGATTACGAAACGCCAAGATAATGTATTGGCTAAAATTGCGGACAAAACAAATGGATTGTTTCAAATTGCCAGCTTATCAGATAGTGATATTAGTCGCATATATGATCGAATGCTAGGCACTGTTTCTATGGATGAACTCAAAAGTGGTAAACAAAAACGCTATAATGAACAGTATCAATGGGTATTATTACTTGCATTGATATTGCTATTCATTGAAATGGGAGTGCGTTCCAAACGAAAAAGAATAAACTTTAAAAAAGTATTTAAGAGGTATCGACGTATTTTATTTATAATCATTATGCCTATTCTTTTTACATCAACGATTGCATCCGCAACTATTTTTCAGGTCAAGCAAGCGGAAAAATTATATAATCAAAAAAAATATAATTTGGCACTGGAATTATTTTTATCCGAATATAGTACGAATAGAAATAATCATAAATTAATTTATAATATTGGTAATTGCTATTATCAATTGGGCCAGTTTAATGAAGCTAGTCAGTATTATTCGAAATTATGTGAGATGCAGTCCCATCTATGCCAGGAATCATTATATAATGACGGCAATGCACATGCAAAACAGGGTGATTATGAAAATGCAATTGATCGATATGAACGCACATTAGCATTAAATTCCACAGATAATGATGCTCAGCATAATTTAGGTGTCGTCAAACAATTGCTAGCACAGAAAAAAGAACAACAAGACGAACAAAACTCTGACTCAGACGATGACAGCCAACAGTCTAAATCAAATTCAAATGATTCAACAAACAATGCTCAAAAAAAACAAAATGATGATTCGGAAGAACAATCCAAATCAGACGAATCCAATGCCAATCAAAATCAAGATGATCAGGCTTCGTCCGATGACAACAATCAATCTGAACCTGATGAAAATAATGCATCTTCACAGCAGGAATCTACTGGCAATGAGAATAAGGATGTGCAGGAAAATCAAACATCACCCTCATCAGATGATATGAATACGGATGAAACTCAGTCACTGTCAGATGAAAAAGATGATCAGGGACAGGATAATCAAAACCAGCAGGCGTCTCAAGTTATTAGTATCAGTGATGATGAGGCAGAAAAATGGTTGTCGCGCATTGAAGAAGGAAAACGACAGTTTTTTCCAAAGGGATTGCAGAGTCAGGGAAAACATAAAAGTAAGGGGACGTGGTAGATGATCGATCGTATGAAGAAGATCTCATGGTATGGGCTGATCATGGCAATAATCGCAATGCCGATTATATGTATTGGAAATGTAACCCTAACAGTGGATCAAACATATATTGTGATAGGAAATGGCATTCATGCGCAATTGGAGGTAAGCGGAGATAGCCCCGATTATAGGCCCGATGTTCAAACAT
Organism: uncultured Myxococcales bacterium; assembly: GCA_964480565.1. GTDB lineage: Bacteria > UBA10199 > UBA10199 > 2-02-FULL-44-16 > JAAZCA01 > CAYZSU01. The sequence continues at coordinate 10,491 of CAYZSU010000031.1, forward strand.
CCAATAATGCGACAGTATTATTTCGAGGTCAGCAATCAAAGATGCAAATCATAAATGGTGATTTTAATCGATCGACAGTGTATACGTATCAGATACAACCCGTGCAGCAAGGACATGATGTGATTGGGCCTGTAAAAGTAATAATTGATGGCAAAGAAGTGCAAAGCAATACAATAAATATTGTGGTCGGGCAAGCTGATAAAAATAAGCCATCCAATCAGTACGCATTTTTAGAAGCCACGATTAGTAATACAAGCCCTTATTTACATGAACAAATTATATATCAATTGAAATTCTATTATCGTGTCGATGTGATGGGTAGTGAGTTATCTCAGCCTGAGTTCAAGGGGTTTTGGAAAGAGTCATTGGGTGATCCCAAACAATATCAAGTTATACGCAATGGACAGCGTTGGAATGTATCTGAGATTAATTGGGCATTATTTCCAAATCAGGTAGGTGCTAACCGTATTGAAAAATTGCAGTTAAATGCCAGTCTTCGTTTGCCAAGTAAATCGCGTCGACAAAAACGAATGCAATCATTATTCAATGATAGTTTTTTTTCTAATATGAATGATGTGACATCCAAGGTGTTTTTTGCAGATGCAATAGACATTACTGTAAAGGAATTGCCTGAAAATGATCAGCCTGAACACTTTTCTGGACTTGTTGGACAAATAGAATTGACACATGTCGTCGATGATTCAGAGGTGAATGAAAGTGGTATAGTAAGTGTATCTACTGCTATTTCAGGAATTGGAAACCTAATGGATTTGATGGATATTACTTTTTCTGAAATAGAAGGTGCTAAAGTTTATGCGGATAAACCAACCCTAGAGCAAAAAATATCAGAAAAGGGATTATGGAGTAAAAAAACATTTAAAAAGGCAATTGTCCTAAGTCGAGCCGGAGAAATAATAATTCCATCTATTACATTGAATTACTTTGATCCAAAAATAGCACAATATGTGGAAAAAAATACACTCACACGGGTTGTAAAGCGAACTGCAGTGCTAGATTCGGACAAACACGTGGCGCAGACTATACTAAAAAAACAACAGGCATATGTTCAAGATATCATGCCAATGATGCAAAATTCTGATTATTTAATTCCATTTAAAATACATCGAACAACGACAATCATTTATTGTGTAGTAATTATCGCATGTTTTTTCAGTATGGGAATATGTATTGTAAGTCGGTATCGGCGCAAACATTCTCCAGATGCAGTAATAATGAAAAAACGCCATGCCTATAAATCAGCCATGAGATCCATAAAAAAATCGTCACCCATGCAAGACATGACATATGTAAAAGAAATTGCCATGATCATGCAAATCTATTTATCGGATCGATTAAACCATTCATCCATAGCAATTAGCAGTGATGATATTGAAAATATTCTCGCAAATAGCTCTGTTTCTGATGAACTTCAGTTAAAATTAAAGTCATGGTTTTTATGGATTGAAAAAATTATTTATGGTGGGCAGGTGGATAGTGATGTGCATAAAATTATGAATGAAATGCAGAGATTACTAAGTCAATTGGATAAGGAAATCAGCGTATGAGAATACGATTAATTCAGTCATATACTTATATAATAGATCTATTGAGGCAGAGGTGGTTTGCTGGACAACACCGAAAATGGGCGTTTTTCAATAACCCCATCATCGCAATAATAGTGATAGGCCTATGCCTTAGCGCCTGCGATCAAGTTGCATCCGATCATAAGACATTGTTTGATCACGCCAATGTATTATATGCGAATACACAATATGATAAAGCAAGCGACTTATATCAAGATCTCATAAATCAGTTGCCAGATAATGGCTATATATGGGCCAATTATGGGCGTATATTATATAAACAACAGCAACTGGAATCTGCGCTCTATGCCATGATCCAAGCCAATCATTTGTTACCGCGAAATCCAGACATTCATGCGGATATTGAATTGATACAGAAGAAATTATCGATATCTGAAATTTCAGTGAGTTTGCCATGGCTGAGATCAATTGCATTATGGATGCAATCCAATATGTTTTTTTATGAATTGGTCTTTATAAGTATTGTGTTATTTGCAATAGCATCCGTGCTTATTTCAATACGGTTGTTGCGATATATTCCATTTCTTAATGTAGTAATTCCTGTCATTGCCATGAGTGTGATTGTTTTTATAAGTGCATGCATGATTTATTATATCTATGATCAGCCGATCGGAATTGCATTATCCAATAACATTGAACTCAAGCAAACGCCATCACATGAAGGAAAAATCATCCATGTACTTGCACATGGGACACGCTGTTTTATTTTATCCCGAGTAGATGATTGGGCATATGTGCAAAGCATTAGCAATCAAATGGGATGGGTAAACTATGCGGATGTGGTTCCAAGTATGTTGACGTTTGACTCGATGACCGATTAATATGTTGTAGCATGTTTGCGAGGTAATGCGGTGATATCATAGTGCATCTGAGTAAGCGTTTTGTCAGAAATACTCCCTAAATGCCCTAGCTTTGCTGCAACATAGCAGCCTAATATCATCTGATATAGTTGCACATCCTGCTCATAGTTTCCTACACCGAACATCTGCCGTAATATACTTGTAATTTTTTCAGGATGATTGCGAATGGTAAAAACTGTCAGGTATTTTTTAATTGATTCAATAATTTTATCTTTCTGTTCATTAGTTGAATGAGCATACATTTTTCTTGAAAGTTCTAAACCCTTAATTACATTTTTTTGAAATACTGAGCCCAATTTTGCATATAAAAAATCAAATAACTCATGGTCGTTTTTTTCAATTGTGGAGTCTGTGAATAGGTGCAAACTAATGTCTGATAGACATACGTGCAATCGTGTTGCAATGTTAAATTGGCTATTTAGTGTTGCCATTCGTAATCGTTGTAAAAATGGAGATAGTTCATGATAATGTAATGATGACACAATTTCAGGAAATTGGTTGAGAAAAAAATCAATATGATTATCATTTGGAAGGATTTGCTTACGTTGCGATTCTGTTAAAAATGGTGCAATGTGGTTAAATACATTGCTTGCTTCTTGGCTGAATTGCTTGTTTTTACCCAATAAAAATGCATGTTGTAAAATTTTAATGACTCTCTCTTTGTCTTCAGTGGATAAGAATGTAAAAAACATTCCTCCGCCTCGTAATAGAAAATCTATTAGCATTGAGTCATCATCAAAATTAATAGGTGTTTGATTTTCTGATAGATATTGAATTATCTGCTGTTTTAGAGATGAGTCAATATGTCTATGATAGATTATTTTATTAATAGCCTTCATAATATTGCTGGATATACGGGGTTTTACTGATAAGGCACTTGTTTTCATACTGGCAATTACAAAATGAATTAATTTATCTGAGTATTGATTGATAAAAAAATTAAACGTTTCACTTGTATTATCACAGTTATCAATTATTTGATGCGTTAAAATCGCAATTGCATTTCCTTGATTTATAGGCTCAACCAAGCTGATTAATAATTCATCAGTAGGGTTTTTATCCAATAAAAATAATTCATAAGTTTGCATGCATTGGCGTATTTTTGCTTTAGCATCTAGTGATACATGTGCATATGCATTGGCATATAGAAAATGAATTAATGGGTTACTATTAGTGGATTTGCTTAGCATATAACCAGTGATATTTTGCCAAACTGTAGGTGAAATATGGTCTGTAGGAATATAGTCAATGGCATGATGCAATGCGATTTTTTGATCTGCAAGCAATTTTAAACATAAGAATTGTTCATTTTCTGTTTGTGCAGCAGATAGTAATGTTCCATAGGCATGAGGCGCATCATCTGACCATGGAAGTGCGGGCAGATTATTTAGCAGGGTCAAGTAGAATTCTCTTTTTTCTGAAGTACTATTTTCTAGAGCTGCCAAGCCAGTATAGGAAAGCGTGGACCCTGCAAATCGTGTTAAGTGATTAATGCTATATGTACGGCTAGTGAATCCAATTTGCCCCTTTGTTAAGATTTGTTTTGAACCAAGCCTATATTGAAATCTTTGTATGGATGAAGGTAAGTCCTTAAGATGAACTGGAGGTGGTGAAATCACATGAGGTCTAAAGGATAGAGGTAGTCTTATTGGTATTGATCGTGAAATATTGCCTAGCATGAATGTCTCTTTCATTGATGTTGATATATGAGCTTGTTACCTTATCGGCAATTGATTGAATTAGTTGCTATGTTTTTTTATCGATTTTTATATTTTGAACCCGCTGATGTTGAATTGTCAATGATTTCCCTATAATTTCATATATTATTAAAAAATTAGGTGTTTTTTGGTTATTTAATTTTGTTTACTTGAAAAAAAGCCTGATATTCGTTACTTTCCATAACACAGTTGTATGCTGTGTATTAAGTATCAATTCCAACTAAAGAGACCCCATGATCAGACTTCATGATATTTTGGATAAAGTATCTGCCTATAATACAGAGGCGGATGTTGAGTTTGTTAAAAAAGCGTATGTGTTTGCTGCAAAAGCTCATCAGGGACAGGTGAGACGTTCTGGTGAGCCCTATTTAGTGCATCCCATGGAAGTCGCAGGCATCTTAGCGGAAATGAAAATGGATGTTGCTTCGATTGCCACTGGGTTATTGCATGACACAGTGGAAGATACTGTTGCCACATTAGAGGAAGTGGAGAGTTTATTTGGCGAAGAAGTGCGTATGCTTGTGGACGGAGTTACAAAATTATCCAAGGTTCATTTTACTACATCTGAAGAACGCCAAGCTGAGAATTTCCGAAAAATGATTATGGCCATGGCCAAAGATATTCGTGTGATTTTAGTGAAATTAGCGGATCGTGTTCACAATATGCGAACGTTGGAGCATATGCCTGAACTTCGACAGGTCGCTATTGCTCAGGAAACATTGGATATTTATGCACCTATTGCCAATCGCTTAGGTATTCAAGAAATGAAAATGGAATTTCAAGACTTGGCATTGATGTATTTAAAACCGGATGTGTATACCACGATTAATAATGTGGTGCATGAAAAACGAAATATTCGAGATAAATTTATTTCTGAGATTAAAGATATTATTATTCATCGAATGGATGAGCATAATATTTCAGCAGATCTTAGCGGACGCTTAAAAAACTACTATAGTATTTGGCGAAAGATGGAAAATCAGCACATTCCATTGGATCAAGTGCATGATATTGTCGCATTTCGCTTGCTCGTGGATAATTTGCAACAATGTTATGAAGCCTTGGGCGCAATTCATGCCGTATGGCGACCAGTACCTGGACGATTTCGCGATTATATTGCCATGCCAAAAGCTAATAATTATCAGTCACTTCATACAACGGTGATTGGCCCCAGAGGAGAGCGGGTTGAGTTTCAGATTCGCACCAAAGACATGCATATGATTGCAGAACATGGTATTGCCGCGCACTGGAAATATAAAGAAGGCAAATCCATCGAGCAAAAGGATGAACAAAAATTTAAATGGGTTCGTCAGTTATTGGAGTGGCAACGCGAATTGTCAGATCCTGCGGAATTTTTAGATACAGTAAAATTGGATTTATTCGCAGACGATGTCTATGTATTTACCCCCAATGGTGAATTATTGGAATTTCCGCGCGGAGCGACTCCTATTGATTTTGCTTATACAATTCATACTGATGTGGGGCATCGCTGCATTGGTGCCAAAGTCAATGGTAAAATTGTACCCTTGCGCTATACGCTTCGCAGTGGGGATACGGTTGAAATTCTTACTGCCAAGCAAAAACAACCCCATAAGGATTGGTTGAAGATCGTCAAAACGTCGCGGGCCAAAGCAAAAATTAGGCAACGTTTGCGGCAAGATGAAGAGGAAAAAGTAATTGCCATTGGCAAAGACTTGCTTGAAAAAGCGTGCAAACGCTATAAATTGAGCGTTAATCACGTACTTAAAAGTGAGGAATTAAAGAATTTTGCGCGCAAATCATCACAGGATTCAGATAAAGTATTGGCAGCCATAGGTTTTGGCAAAGTATCACCCATGCAAGTTGTGGGATTATTCATTTCAGATAATGAATTGAATACTAATGATCAAAAGCAAAACCCAGAATCTGTTATTGGCAAAATCGTTAATAAATTTAAGAAATCCAAAGGCTTGGTTAAAGTTGGCGGCATAGATGATATGTTGGTGACATACGGTAAGTGTTGTAACCCGGTACCAGGTGATTCAATTATTGGCTTTGTGACACGTGGTCGGGGAGTTTCCATTCATGTGAGTAATTGTCCACATGTATTGGGGCAAAATTCTGAGCGTTTAATTAATGTTCAATGGGATATGGATAAAAGTGCATCACGCACCGTACGAATACGTGTTATTTGTGTGGATCGGACAGGCTTGCTTGCAAAAATGACAGAGGCGATTACATTGCAAGGAAGCAATATCGTGGGTGCAAATATACGAATTCAGGATGATCAAACTGCACACAATGGATTTGATATTGAAATAAAAGACTTGTCACAATTACGAAATGTAATTAAAGCCTTAGAACGAATCAATGGTGTTATTTCAGTGGAACGCGTACGTGAATAAGATGACAGATTATCAGTAGAGATCACAGCTAATTTGAAAAAAACGCTATTCTAGCGCAGATATTACTGGATTGAACTTAATTCCCAAATACTTTAGATGGGCATTTTCTAACAATCTCGTTACGGACATTCACATTAGGTGCGCTTAGTAACACCTGTACGAATACAGCGGGTGCACACTTGCACACGTTTTACAGATCCATTGATATCAACATGAACACGTTGCAAGTTTGGTTTTGACACCTTACGTGTTTTATTATTCGCATGAGATATATTACGGCCGACTAATTGACCTTTTCCACAAATTGCACATTCTCTTGGCATACTTCCTCCTTAGCTTACAAAAGCTGCACGTAAATATATGGAATAAGAGTAATTTGCAAGAGAAAAAATAGATAGCAAAGGGAATAACAGGTTTTTGGATTAAAGACGTGTTTTCTTGGAATCCTGTTATTGTAACTATTATCTCATTTATATCAAAATACTAATAAGGTTAAAATGTTAGCTGGTGTCTTTAATGTAAAGCATCTATATAAATAATAATAAATTGACATTTTGTTAGTCCTCTGTTTGAACGCAACCATTATCCATTCTATAAAAATAAATAAATCATCCATTGCATTGTTGTCTTTAGATAATTTTCAATAAAGGGGGCGCTGTGAATATTAAAATCAATAAATTGCTGGCGGTATTGTGTATTTGTATAATGGGGGTTGCCTGTGGATCAGGATCGTCATCCTATACGGTAAAGAGTTTGGATGAGATTGCGCAAACGCAGGGTGAGGTAAACAGCTTAGGGCTGGAGAAACCATTGTCTGAGACTGTTTCTAATGAATTGAATACCGTGCCAGGCACTGTTGAGGCTGCCGTAAAAAACTTCCAAACAAATACCGAGTCGAATGATACTGACTTTTCCAATGAGAGCAATTTAGCATATAAGAATACCCGCTTTATCGCAGGTAAAATTTTGCCAGAAGACTATACGGATGCAGAAATAACCAATGAACGCTTTGCCTCCGCTGCATTTTTACAACGATTTAGGGCATTATTTGGCATGACGGATATTGAGTCCGAGCTTAAATTAAAAAATGTGACCACCGATCACTTGGGCATGCATCATGTGCGCTATGATCAATATTATAAAGGCTTGCCAGTTTTTGGTGCACAACTCATCGTGCATATGACAACGGATTATGAGGTAACTGCCACCAATGGACAGTTCGTGCCAGGCATTGATGTGGATATAACGCCAAAGTTATCGGGGGAGGATGTACATGCATTATTATTTAAAAAGATAGAAGGATATGCAAAAGAGGATGCAGATCTTCAATTATTACTATTTAATACGGCTATTTTGAATCATGAAAACACACATCAATCATTGTTAGCATATCATGTGCTGACTTCAGAAGAAGTGTATATTGTGAATGCCAATACTGGTGATATACTGCTGCAATATGCGCAAAATAATGGCATCCGGCGGATTCGAATTCATGATTCGAATAATACTGACAATATTGCTCCCAGTTCAACATTAGTTCTTTCTATGGAAGGAAATGCAACAGAATATCATGCTGGGTATGATGCCTCCAATGATGATGCCAATATGTCAATTGTCAATGCAGCTGCTGTGTATAATTATTATTCGCGCGAGTTGACAAGGGATAGCTATGATGGCTTTGGCTCTGATATAATCATTAATTTAAATTATTCGAGTGGATCTGCAGGGTGGTCGCCAAGTAATGAACAGATTCTGCTGGGAACAGGCTTTGGTCAATCAAAAGATGCATTGGCACATGAATTTACACACGGTGTCACGATGTCTACAGCAGGTCTGATATATTTTGAGGAGTCCGGTGCGTTAAATGAAAGTATGTCTGATTTCTTTGCTGCAATGGTAGATCATGATGGATCGTGGCATCTTATTGGGGAAGATTTGCCAGGTAAAAGTCAAGATAAGCCTCTTCGTAATATGCAGAATCCAGATAATGGGAAAATTGAAAATATATGTGACCCAGATCATAATCCTATAACAATGGATAATTACTGTTCATGTTCAGTTAACAATTATAAACAATGTATTTATAAAAATATGAACATTCTTAATTATATTGCATATAATATTATTGATCAGATTACTAAAGAAAAGGCAGAGCAAATTTACTATAAAGCATTAACCACGTATTTAACACCATCATCCAACTTTGCATCCATGCGAAACGCACTGATTCAATCATGTACGGATTTTTATACTAAAAGAGAACATAATATCACATTGGCAAATTGCTCATATATTGAATCAGTTTTTGATGATGCAGGTATTGGCAATGACAATGCATCCTCTATTTCTCCTAAACGTAGTATTTATTCCTATGGTGGTCGTTCGCCTGCAGTGAAGGTGAATGCAGCAGGGGGAGCATACTATATAGTTGAATTTGCAACAGACCCACGGCTATTTAATGCAAATCGCACCAATCGTATAACTATTGACGATCCTGGTGATACTAATGTTAATTTTATTAGTAGCTATGATGTGATGGGGGGACGATTTTTAAATATAAATTCTGATGGGGATACATTTCAAATTCCTCAAGATATATGGGATGTATTTCGCGATCAATTGTGGAAGGATTGGAGTGGACAGGATTATGTGAATCTGCCTGGAATTAGTGCCTTCGACCAAGGCGGTAATGTTTACTATCGCGTAATCAGTTCATCTGATGGATCATGGAATAATTTAAAATATTCCAGTGAAGATATAACCGTTGTTAATGGGGAGATAGAGCCTGAAAGTAGTATTCCATTAATTTCAATTGTAAGAAAACATTTGGATGGCACTTTAGTTAAAACAGCATTTAGTAATGGTATTTTTATCCTGGAAAAAGGACAGAGACGATTAATCCCTCATCTATCAGCGCCATATTTAGAGCCTTTTGACCTTCATCACTTTGATTCAGAGAAAATTGTAACTATTTCAGTAAATGAAATGGTTTCTTATCCTATAGGAGCTGCATATAGTAGGCAAAATAATTATGGTCTATATAAAGAAATTGGAAAAACAACCATTTGGTATCAACCTCATGATAGTGATTTATTACACCCTATTCTAAGTGAAGATGTATTTTTCTCATGGGGGTTTGCTTGGGATGAAGTAGAGCCTGAAGTTCAAGATGTTTCGGCACTTGGTACAAAATCAATACCACTATATCTACGTGATGGTACCATAGTAAAAGAAGAGGGCGATGCCAAAGTATATATGATATCCAATAGTATTGCCCGGCATATACCCAACCCAGATACGTATTATGCATTATTTAATGATTATGGGTTTGATCATCTAGTTGAAATTGCTGCTGGATCATTGGTAAATATTACAGAGGACTCCGGCACTGGTCTTCAAATAAATTTTGCGGATGTTGGATTAAATTCAGATGCTTTAATGACTGATGCTCAGGATGAAATTTACGAGAGTCGCGATACGCAGTCACCTGTTGCAACATTAAATAATGTATCATCACCTGTATCGGGCGGGGATAGAGTTTCATTAAATTGGAGAGTAAGCGATGATCGTCGTGTGATTGCCGCCTATTTATCTATGACTACGGATGGTTGGCAGACGACCAGTCAAATTGATGAAAATAATTTACTTCGATCTGGTAACACCTCCGGCATCTATAACTGGACTGTGCCCAATGTAACTACAAATGAGGCCGTGATTCGCTTGGTGGCCTATGATCAAGCGGGCAATGTGGCGACCGATTATAGTTCTGTGTTTTCCATTCAACAATCTGGTGGCGGCGGTGGTTGCGATGCACTGGATAGACCGCAAATTGTAAGTGTTGATACGTATACAGATCGTTATCGCGTGGAGTGGAGCAATGTGGATAATGAGGATTATTATATTTTGCAGGAAGATACGAACTCTAGTTTTTCATCGCCCAGGGAAATTCAATTTAATCGTGCGCCCAACTATGCGATGGTCGATCAAGCACAGAATGATAGGTATTATTTGCGCATAAAAGCAGTCAGTGATTGCGATGAAAGTATCTGGAGTTCTACGTATCAATTTACCTTAAATACCAATCATTATGCCACGCGTCCCATTGCCATCAGTCCACCGGATGATGCAGTAAATGTGAGTCGCAATACGCAAGTGTGTTGGCAGAGCTCGCATCCGGATGGATCGTCGCTCACCTATGAGTTGTATTTTCATAAACCAGGGTCCAGCTATGATCCCAATACCAATGACGCCTCTTTTCCATCATCCGCTCGTGTATATGAGGGAAATAATACTTGCTGGACACCGCCAGAATTGGAATGGGGTGAAATATATCGTTGGAAAGTGAATGTAACTGATGCAGATGGGTCAATGACAACAAGTGAGCTATTTCACTTCACGAGCATTGTCGATGCCACTGCACCGACTGGTAGTGTATCAATCAATGATGGTGCGGCGACAACAGAGTCATTTAACGTGAACTTGGTGATTTCTGGTGTCGATGATCAGTCGGGTGTGAAGTATGTATCGCTATCCAATGATGGTGAGACTTGGAATGGGTTTACATTTTTTAATACACATCAAAATTGGGATTTGCTCAATAGCCGGTATGGTGGATCGCGTCAGGCGAATAATGTGTATACCGTGTATATGCGTCTTCGCGACTATGAGGACAATATTTCCCAAGTATATACGGATACGATTGAAAAAGTGGATGGTGCACCTGGCATTATTACATTAAATAATCGTGTATATGAAAATATAACGATAGCTATGGATGCTGCGCAAGCCGGGGATACCATTTATTTATCACCGGGTACATGGCAATTATCCGAAAATGATATACAAATTCATAATGGTGGTCGATCTGCTGGGGTTATATTAAAAGAGGATGTTCATCTAGTGGGCAGTGGCATGGATGAGACAAAGCTCATTTCCAGTCGCTATGGATATGGTATTGTGATGTTTGAAGGATCTACAATCACTGGGCTAACCATTGATAATAATACAGCGCATGGTGCTGTTGTCCCTAGAGGAAATAATACCATCGCACATTGTCGCATTACCGGTGCAGGCGGTAACGGGCATATTGGCTCGGGCATTTATTTTCAAGATGAGAATTTACCCTTATCCATATTGAGAAATAGTGTTGTGGAAGGCAATCATGATGGCATTACCCTAAGTGGAGATAATAGTCCGTTGAAAATTATAAATTCCGCTATCGTGCGAAATGAGACGAATATTCGAATTAATTATGTCAGTGACGGTATGGAAATTAAAAATAGCATTTTTGCCTTTCCTACAGAGATTTGTAATATTGCGATTGCAGATGACAATATACCTCTTTTGAACTTGAGTAATAGCAATGCCTATCCTCAGGATAACTGCTATAATCCTCAAGGAAGTAATGGCAATATCAGTGTGGATCCGAGCTTTGTTGATTTTAATCAGCAAAATTATCGATTAAATGCCGGTTCACCTCTTATTGATCAGGGGTCAACCAGTACAGGCTATGCCTATTCGGGTGCTGCGCCGGAGATCGGAGCATTTGAATATAATGCGGTAGGAAGTGTATCTATTGCGGCAGGCCATGAAAATGCCCGGTTTAATGTGGCAGGTGAAAATATCTATAATGGTCAAGGGTTAAATTGGCAGCAAAGTAATATTCCATCGGGTATGATTGCAGTCAGTTATTTTCCGATTGAAAATTATAATACACCAACCAATGTAATTCGCTATCTTGACCCCGGACAAACTCTGGAATTTACCGATGTGTATACACCGGATGAAGAAGGGCCAATCGGCTCATTGGAAATCAATTACAATGAATATACCACACCATATGCGACAGTGAGTTTGCGACTGGTGGTTGATGATGCAGTGGCGGGTATAAATGAAAACTCGCGTATGCAATTTTCCAATGATGGTGTGACATGGTCTGATGAAGAATTATTTGAGGAGATTGTCAGTGATTGGGAATTTAGTGCCTTGGGTGGTGATGCAATAGATGGCGAGCATACTGTTTATGCACGTGTATCCGATGCGCTTGGCAATTGGTCTGCTCCCATGAACGATACGATCGTACTCACACAAACTAGAGCGCCGATTATCGTACCGGATGATTATGCCAGTGTGAGTGAGGCGATTGCTGTGGCACAGGATGGCGATTTGATCTGGGTGATGCCAGGTGAATATACAGAGGAGAATACAGCGCTGACATTGCCTGTAGGTGTTCGCTTGCAAGGGGCAGGTGCGGATATTACCACATTGCATGCACAAATTCGTTTGTCAGATAATTCGCAAGTGGATGGCATTCATTTGGATCGAGGTCATCCACCTGTGAGATTTCAGGATAATGAAAATGCAATTCTGAGCAATTCATACCTATGGGGCTTTAAAGGAGTGCAGGTTCTCGGCAGGGTAAATAATATTTATATTCGTAATAATTTTATCTATTATTCTCCAAATTTTGGGAATGGAGGTATATATTTTACTGAAACAACAGGAGATGTATTTATAGAGAATAATACATTTAAGCATTTTTCATATGCTCTTTACTCAAGCTATGAACATCATTTAGCAACTGTTCGGCATAATATTTTTTATGATTTGGGAAGTATTATTTCGAATAGTAATTCAGAGCCTAATTCACCAACAAAGTTATTATTGGATCGCAATGCGGCATTTAGCTATTCAAGTCTATTTCGCGAGTATGACAGCACTGAAAAAATTATCATACAAAATATGCTGGAAGTGGATCCATTATTTGTGGATATTGAAAATAAAGATTATACCTTACAACCCAATTCCCCGATGATTCATGCCGGACTTCCTGATTATATCTATAGCGATCATGATGGTGAGGCCAATACTCTAGGTGCCACGGGTGGTCGCACTTATAATAGTCGACCCAATGCACGTTTGTTGGTTCGTTTAGACGAGTCCGGCGCTTGGCGACTCGATGCATCCGGATCCTTTGATCTGCAAGATGCGACGAAGGACTTACTTGTACGATGGGATTTTGATGGGGATGGAAATTATGATACGGATTGGGTATCTGCACAAACTATTCAATATCAAAACTGGAGTAGCGGTGTATATACTGTTGCATTGCAGCTACGTGATCGCGGTTATTTTATCGATACATTAAGTCAGAAAATCACGGTTAATAATAGTGCGCCGAGTGCGGCCAGCAATCCAAATCCTGCAAATTATTTAGTCAATGTTCCTGTGGCGAGTACGTTCACATGGGTGGGTCATGATGTTGATGATGATGCGCTTACCTATGATGTTTATTTTGCCGCAGAGGGTGATGATCTTGTTCAAGTAGTGACTGGTTCTGCAGATGCGACGTGGACGCCAGAGAGTTTGTCCTATAATACGACCTATCAATGGCGCGTAAATAGTCATGATGAGTTTTCAGGAAGTAATCAAGGGGCTTTATGGTTTTTTACCACAGAAACCAATCCAGACACGGACGGCGATGGAGTGACCGATGATCAGGATGCATTCCCGAAT
>CAYZSU010000032.1:0-23846 GCA_964480565.1 uncultured Myxococcales bacterium
AAATACATCCCATAAGAAATATCCGTATTTGCTGCGCAATTTGGCCATTACCCATCCAAATCAGGTATGGTGCACGGATATCACGTATATACGATTAAAGCGTGGTTTTGTATATTTAACCGCCATTGTGGATTGGTATAGCCGATGCGTTTTGTCCTGGCGAATCAGTACAACATTGGATCGCGGTTTTTGTATAGATGCGCTGAACGAAGCGCTAGAAAAATATGGCCGCCCAGAGATATTTAATACGGACCAGGGGAGTCAATATACGAGCGATGAATTTACAGGGATATTGCGAGATAGAGGCATACGCATTAGCATGGATGGTAAGGGTCGAGCGCTGGACAATATTATTGTTGAACGGCTGTGGCGGACAGTAAAGTATGACGAGGTATATTTGAACAGTTATGAGAATGTTCAGGACTGTACGGATCGGATTGGGCTATTTTTTGATTACTATAACAATCGGCGCGAGCATCAGAGTTTGGATTATAATTATCCTGCAGAGATATATTTTAAGGACATTGAACTAACAACTAAGGCAGCTTAAATGACACTAATCTACTTTAAAGTTTCTTATTTACGATTGATTACTGTTTGACATACTCGACCACTATAAACAGCATTCTTCTGTAGTTTGAAGAAGGTCATTGATTTGTTTTATGCCAGAGTGTTTAAACCCAAATAATGCAGTTGGTTGGTAACTGTCCAGTGAAACTCCTAAAATATTTCAATGTTAACATTCTAACACCTTGACATTGCATTGTTAGAATATTAACATGGCATCCATGTCAAACAAAGATAACATCTTGAGATATATAGAAAAAAACGTATTTGTTACCCTTCGCGAGGGGAGAACGCTCGGAGTAAATCCAACGATGTTTTCAAGACTGGTTGCACGTGAGGAGCTCTATAGGATTGAACATGGTATTTACACGTGCTCGCTCGATTGGTTGACGGAATCTATTAAGAAGTATTGCGTGGCATGCACGCGATATCCCAAAGCCGTCATCTGTGGTTTGTCAGCCCTTACTCATTATGATCTTACTGATGCTGAAGAACGGCAAACATGGATTGCGCTTCCGCCGCCTCATACGGTAAACAATCCACGCTATCGTATGATTCGTCCGCAAGGAGTTGCCTATACTCTGGGGATAAAGAAATATGTATTTGGAAAACGAACTGTGCGTATGTACGATCTTGAAAAAACAGTGGTTGATGCTTTCAAGTATCATACAGCGGAAGTTGCCTATAAAGCCCTCAAGGGATATCTCAAACGAAAAGACTGCAATGTAAGCAAGCTCTATGACTATGCCAAACAATTGAGAAAGCCACTAGATAACATTGTTACAGCATTGCTTGCAGAGGAGTGAGGTATGGCCGTTAACATCAACAGCCTTCAGGCAAAACTAGCAAATATTGCGCGAGAAAAGAAAATTGATCTTCAACTTGTGCTCAATCGATTGGGTTCTGAACAGTTTTTATATCGTTTAAGCAAATCCCCTTACGTTGATAACTTCATTTTCAAAGGAGGATTTCTTTTAGCATATCTCATCAACTCCGAAAGAAAAACGAAAGATCTCGATTTTTCAATTACGCAAATGGATCTTCATGTAGAAACAACGATCGATTTGATAAAGGAAGTTATATCCATACCTTTTGACGATGGTATCGAATGGACGAGCGTAGAAGGAAAACTGCTCGAACATCCAGAAATGGAGTTCTCAGGAGTTCGCGTCATGTGTCGATTTCTCTTAGGAAAAATGAAGGGCTATGTTCGTATGGATTTAGCTAAAGGTGATGTAGCCAAAGCAGTAGAACAAAGACTCAAAAGAATTCGTTACAAGGATGAACCTCTTATAGGAGACGATTTTTCTCTCTTTGTTTATCCCCTTGAATCGATCTTTGCTGAAAAATTGCAAATCACCTTCAAAAAAGGATCGCAAAATACTCGGATGAAGGATTTTTATGATCTTATGAAACTTACTGAGCAACCGATGGACCGAGAACAACTGAAAGCTTCTATTCAGGAGACTTTTGCAAATCGTAAAATGGAATTCAAAATGAACATCGATTTTAAAGATGAAGAATTGGACCAGCTGAAAACCTACTGGAGACATTTCTTGAAGCGTGACAATCCTCCGAAAGCTCCAGTAAATATTGCTGATGTTATATCCCAAGTGAATGCTTACCTGAGTATAATTTATGAAACATAAAAATGAAATCTATGTTAGCACCGACATTGAAGCTGATGGTCCTATTCCAGGACAGAACTCGATGATTAGTTTTGGATCTGCAGCGTATACTGCAAGCAAGGAATTGATCGATACCTTTGAGGCTAACCTTGAACTCCTGCATGAAGCTAAACCCGACGCAAGAACGATGGAGTGGTGGCAAGGTCAACCTGATGCTTGGGCAGCAGCCAGGGAAAATATTCAAGCTCCTGGCATGGCGATGAGTAAGTATGTTGCATGGCTCGAAGATTTGCCGGGTTTACCCGTTTTCGTCGGTTATCCCGCAGCCTATGATTTTATGTTTATCTATTGTTAGGGGCTTGCGTTGCCCCCTCCGCCAGCAAAAGCCGTCGGAGCCTCCCCCTCTCGCGAGCATTGCTCGCTGAAAGATACCCACAAGCAAGCCCGCTTCAGTACCACGCGCTTGCGCGTGGGTGAATGCTTCCTTATTTTTCCCATGCGAAGCATGAGGTAGTTGGGGAGTACCAGGGGTTTGCCCGTGGTTATCTACTTGGTATCTCATGCGTTTTGTAGGCAAGAGTCCCTTTTCCCACTCTGCTCTCGATATCAAAACTTTAGCGATGGCACTTCTAGGTAATAATTATCGGAGTTCGACAAAACGAAATATGCCAAAGCGTTGGTTTGATGATTTGCCTCATTCCCACCTTGCCTTGGATGATGCCATCGAACAAGGGGCGCTGTTTTGTAATATGCTAATGGAGATGAAGAGGTTTTCACTATGAAGAAATGTGATTGAGGAAGGTCTGTGGTAGTTAAAACAAACTGACATAGTAATAGCCACAACAAAATGTCAGTAACTGATTTTGTAAAAAAGATCCGGTGTGGCTTAGCGATGAGAAAAAAGCGATTAGCAGTTCGATCAGTCATCTCGTCAATGATGAAAACAATATATTGATTGTTCTAAAATCGGTTTAATGAATCATGACATTGATATCATTATATCCGATGTAAATTTAAAGGAAGCCAAGAATGGATTTGATGTGATCGCACTGGCGAAAAAATTGCACCCGGATATTCGTTGTTATATGATGACTGGTATGCAGGAAAGTGAAATTGCCGATCAATTAACCGCATTAAATACCACTTATATCGCCACGCCACCCAGTGAAGAAGAGATAGAAGAGATGATTAGTCCATTGACAATGGACTTATAAAATCCTTATTTTCTGTTAGTAAGATGAGAGCCGGGTGCGCAAAAGTTCGTCGACTGATGAAAGGAATATAGTGTTATTCCCTTTTAATAGTTTTAGCTAAAACCTTAATGTCAGCTTCAATTTCTTTAATGCTGTTTTTTTTACCCAGTGACTTTTGGATTTCTGTGTACTTTGCAAATTCATCAATAGACTTTTCTATAGCCATTTCATGGCTGACTCTGCCAGCATGAGTTAATAGTTCTCGACCATTTAGTTGTAGGATATCATCAAGTTTTTCAATCCAATCGTTCATGTACATAGGACTGTGTTGCTGGGCCATCGTTTCGGCAAAAGCAAGGTACTGTTCAACAAGAAGGCCTAAAAGGCTTATCTCTTCTTCATTCAGATAGTTTTTAGCAATGCTAACACTTGATTTGTTAATCTTTGAACTATTTTTCTTATCAAGAGATTGCATTCCCAGTAAAGGTAATGAAGCATCTACACGTCTATAAATAAGTTCTGCCGCAGTTTGTTCACTTATTGCCCACAGGAGTTTATTTTGAACGATTTTAAAAAACTCAATTGTTTTGCTGCTTTTAGAATCGTAATCAATTGATGTGGTGTAGATATCTTTTATCTTTTATCTTTTGATAAAAGAATTTTTCCGACAAACGGATTTCACGGATTTGTTCTTGTAATTCATTAAAGTAGTTCATCGAATTGCCAGACTCAAAACGCTCTTTATTCAGCGCAAATCCCTTTATAATAAATTCCTTGAGTCGCTTAGTTGCCCAAATGCGGAATTGGGTGCCTTGTTGTGATTTTACCCTGTAACCAACTGAAATTATTATATCTAAGTTATAATAATTGGTGGGCTTTGTAGAAAATTCGGAATTTCCGAATTTTCTCATTGTCTCTGATTGGATTAGTTCATTTTCTGAATAAATATTTTGTATATGTTCATTAATCGTTGATTTGGCTTTTCCAAAAAGGTAGGCCATTTGCTCTTGAGTTAACCAGACTGTTTCATCTTCCAGTTGCACATCTATCTTAATATTGCCATCTTGGCTCGTGTAGAGGAGGATTTGACTATTTTTAGGTGTATTTGTCATGGGGACACGGACCTTTATGTCTTTCTTATTTTTTATAGGTATTTTTAAGAATCACTTAAAAATTCAGCTACTTTACTTTTTTACCAAACATATACCCCAAAGCAAGTGAGATTAACGGTGCTATAATTTTCCAAATCTCACCAGGTGTGGATATTGCTGGAATAAAAAAAGAAAAAGTTCCAGTGATAACCAGAAAAACAGCAATGATTCCTGCTATATATACGGGAGCATTATGTGCTGATCCAAAAAATTTTCCTAACCAGCCAGCTTCTAATTCAATCTTATGTTTATCAAGTAAGTATTTTTCCGAAGTGCCTATTGTGTTGTATTCTGGAACTTTATCGTTTGTAGAGGATGTAGGTTTCATTTATCCTCAGTCTTTTCTTTTGGCATAAGGCCAAGTGGTCCTAAGGCATGATAGGTAAGAAATCCACAATTGGTACAAGCAATAACAATGCTTGGTATAGTTGGTCCTCCAATAGCTATCTTGTTAGGAGATTCATTTAGAGGTAAAAAAGTCTTTCCAATAATATCAAATTGATTGGTACTACACCTCGGACAAGGTCGTGTGACACCTTTTGCCTGTAAGGTTTCTGCAATATTTATTTTTTGATCGTTATCCATATGCTATGAACTTCCCTTCAAAATAGATAATCATGGGCAAATGCGTGGCATTCAAAAACAGGAATTATAACAAATTTATCTATGGTGGTCAGGTTAGTCAAACAATAAAAATGGATTTGTGTTATCCAAATGAAAATGTCAGTAGCTGATCCTGTAAGAAAAATCCGGTATGGATAAACGCGAGATTGCCAAACAACTAGCTGCACATTGCACCACATGCCTTTCCATTCCCCCAACAAAAAAAGAAATTCAGGATATGCTGGATGGCTTGTGATGCTATTTCTTAGCAGGATTTAATTTGTTTAAAGCTAATCATGCCTGCGATAAGAATCACTGTACACATAAGAAACAAAGATACGCTGCCCGCATATTCGAGAATAATTCCTCCCATTATCGGGCCAATAAAAAATCCAATTTGTCGAAGTTCACCCGAGGCGAAGTAAATTGCTTTTTTGCGATTGCTGGCAATTTTTCCCATAATTGTTTCGATGCACGGAAATAAAAGTGTTTCACCTGCGGAAAATATCACTGTG
The DNA here is from genome assembly GCA_964480565.1 of uncultured Myxococcales bacterium. Lineage (GTDB taxonomy): Bacteria > UBA10199 > UBA10199 > 2-02-FULL-44-16 > JAAZCA01 > CAYZSU01. Next base: position 5,658 of record CAYZSU010000032.1, read on the forward strand.
GCAATTAAAGTCATAATAAATGGAAACCAGTTCAGTGAAAAAAGAGCAAATCCCAGTATGATCAAAATAAACCCAATGTGTATGGAACGCTTGATTGGCATATGTTTAAAAAATCGTAAGTAAATGAGCTGGAATACAATAACGGATAGGGCATTGAGGGACACTAAAATTCCAAACGTGGGTCGTACTTCAGGTGCGTTGGCAATCACAACAGGCATGAGGGATTCAAATACACCATAGGCAATCAATATACATATGCTGCTTACGATCCAAAATAAAAGGTTTCTATCCGTTAATACGGATAGGCTTTGAAATAAAGAGATATTCGCTTTATGCGCATGTGTCTGGCAATGATGATTTTTAATGAAAAATAATGCGATAATAAACGATAATAATAGGCATAATGCGGCAAGTCCAAATGCATTTCCAGAACCAGGTTGATAGATGGATATTCCAATGAGTGGTCCAATGACACAGCTTATATTTTGAAACATATAGAGAATTCGAAAATATTTTTCTAGCTGTTTGTCAGGTACAATACATTGATTGTTGCTCTGATGGAGCTGCTAGTCAGTGATTTAGCAAATCCAAATAACGCCAATGCAATGCAAAATAAATGAATATCACGTGAAATCATAATTAGAAAAAAAGCCGCTGATTTTATGAATAGCCCTATTCGAAGTGTTGTTAAATATCCAAGATATTCACTGAGCAATCCACATGGAAAGCTGAGAAGAAATGCGCTAGCTGGCCAAATAGCAGATAAAAAACCAATCTGTACGGCAGTTAAATGAAACATATCGATGCTATACAATGAAATTAAAGGTATGATAATAAATACAGCCAAAGTATTTATTGTGCTGGTGAGTATTAAATACCAAATAGCATGATTGTTTATGTGTGATGAGTTCATAAGTTTACTGTACGAAAAAATCAAATTCAGAATATGTTGCAAACCCCAATTTCTGATAAACGCGAATGCCTTCATTTGAAGATCGCAATATTGCAGTGGTATGGCCGTGTGCATGCGCATCGCAAAGAGCTGTATATGTCATATATGATGCAATGCCTTGACCGCGAAACTCAGGGAGAGTGCCAATATGGTAAATACCTGCGCTGTTATCATCTAAGAAAAGACGTGCGGTTGCAACTGCACGGTTATCCATGAATCCCAAATAAAATATGGACTGCTTAAGGTATATACGTTGATATAAATCTAATAATGCGCTGTGAGTAAATTCTGGAATATCAAAACAAGCGGACATGATACCCATCCAAGTGGGTAGTAATGTGGAATCAATGACTTTTGCGATATCAAATTTTTTGAATTTAAAGTCAATGTGAGGTAACTGATGTAAATCCAAGGCCATGCCATATTCTGTTTTTATTTTTTTTAAGCCATGGCGAAGAAGTGGGTGTTCAATTGGCAAATGGTTGATATTTTTGCCAACATGCCATGTAAATGGTGTGGAATGGTTATTAAATGCTGTCAATGCCTTGTTTATTTCTACATTACTGAAATTGTGATTGGATGCACTTAACATTAAATTAAATGCAGAATGGGGGATAGGGGTATGTATTTGCAATGTCGTAGAAGTAGAATGGACTTGGCTTCCCTGAATGTGTCCCAAATAAAATCGATATTGATTGCATAAATTTCGATAAATTAAATTAACATATGTGGAGTTAGAGGGAGCTTGCATGTGTCTGACATACCTTTCTGCCAATGTTTAATACATTAGCAATGTTGGCATTGCTGTCAATGATTGGCAGGATGCATGGCTTGCCAGATGTCATAATTGTTGTTACACCAGGGCCGTGTCCTGAAATTCGACTATCAGTGTGAACAACAATTCCAATAGAGATTGCGTCTTTTTTATAACATCTTCCATATCGATGATCATAGTCTTCAATTGCAACAATATCACCAAGTCGAAGTGTACTAAGATCATATTCTGATATTAAACTTTCATCAGATGTCATTATATCACAATCACCTGAAAGGGTTGTCGGCAATCCAATGCCTGATCCCATGAGAACAGCAGGTATTTTTTTAGTGACTGGAATCTCAATTTTTTTTTGTGAATCATGAGCGCCTAGGCTTAATAAAAGCATTGGATCTAAGTTACATATGCGAATATCAGGATAATCATTTAACTCAAGACCTTGCCCGCAGGTTTTGATTAAAAACGTATCATCCATATTAAGAGATTCCAATACTGAATCAGGAAAATCAATCATGACATGTTCAAGTCCGCCATGAAATCCTATGACAGTTCCAAATGCACCCTTTGCATCACCTGTAACTACCTTTGCTTTATTTCCTATGCATGCATGAAAGTTATATCCACTGTTGGCAGGGCCATAGCGTTTATCTTCGGATAGTATCGTAGATACGCCCGGCTCTATATGATCGCCCACCCAATTGAATGCAGGGTCACCTATTTTAACATTGTAGCAGATACCACCTTTACCTGCTAATAGATATGGATTTCCATTAAAATCAACGATATCCCTCTCTCTCCCAGAGGCATTTGCGACAGTCCCTTGAACCGATATAACCGGAAGTTTGTCTTTATTTGTATGTAACATATATTTCTCCTTGTTAAGTTGATTTGAGCTGTAGTGTTTTGCAAATAAGAGGTTTAATAGCGACGTAAGTAATAATAACAATTAATAAAATAGGTAATATTATCTGTATTCCAAACTGTTTGCTGAGTGTTCCAAAAATGGGATTAACTGACACTACTATTAACATAGACATGCTTGTTTTAAAGGCATTCATTCGACCTTGACTATTTAGTGAACAAGCTAAAATAAGTTTGTTTTCAATGATAATTGTTAAGAATGTTGTTAGATAAGAAAATAAGCCGAATAATAGGATGCCATGGAAATAATTTTTTGAGAAAAACATACATATTATTACAATAGAAGTGACAATTAATGTTTTTGCAATGAGTGTTTCTTTAAGCTTATAAAATAAAAAAGTTATTGTAATTGCTGCCAATGCAGAGCCTATGCTATAAGCAGTTGCAAAAATATAAATATACTTTTTACTTACATGATACATCTCAGAGGGTAGTGCTATTTGAAATAATACAATTGGTGTTGAAATAAATATGACGGTGAAATAATCAATAAGATAGGATACTAATAAATGATTTTTTTTAATTTGTTTGAAGTCTGTTATGGATTCAAAAAATGTTAGTTCCTTTTTATTATTTCGGATGTGTTGTTTTTGTTTAATAAAATAAGTGAATGTTGCTGAAATAATAAATGTAATAGCGTCCGCAATAAAGAAAAAAATAGGTAAAAAATAGGTGCTAAAATAAGTACTGACAATGCCTGCAATAATGCTGACTATAAACCAAAGCGCATAGTTTAGCGAATTTATCTTTGATATTTCATAGTCTGAGCTAGTAATGTCTACAATAATACTTTTTGCTGCAGTTTTATGAAAACAGCTAATGGTAGATCTAATAAAATAAAGCAGGTAAATTAAATATATATTAGAATTAGGTGTAATAGTTAATATGAATAAGCATGCCAATATAGCACGCAATATATCAGATGATATCATAATCATTTTTTTTGAGAAAATATCTGATAAAGGGCCAGCTAAGAAATTAAAAACAACATAAGGTAATTTAGTGCACACAACCCACAGCGCAAGGTTGGCAGCTGATTTGGTTTGGTAGTATATTATTATGCCGACTGTTATGAAAGTAAACCAATCGCCCAATGAACTGATCGATTGTGCAATAATAAGAAACTTGCCACTTCTATTTATTTTCATTTAATACCCAATTGCTTTTAAATGGTACTTTTAATCCATTGATGGATTGATTTTCTAGTTTAAAATTTTTGAACACTGAAGTGATGCTTGAGTTCTCTTTTAGCCCATTATTGAAGATCTCCTTATTAATTTGAGTCCAGTTTGGCAGGGATTTAATGGATGCAAATGAATGTGAGGATTGTATTGAATTCTCGCTGAGTTCATTAAGTTTTGATAAAATCTGCCAATGCCTTTCTAGGCAGACAATTGGCAATGCATTGATTTCACTGGATAGATGGATTAAATATGCTACATCGTGAGCCATTGTTTTTATGATATAATCACTTGTAAAGCTGGATAGACCTCCAGATAAATCAATAAATTTCTGGTCAAAAATTTTTATGAAATTATTGTTATAATATTGCATGGAATCGGTCTGGTTAAATTTTCTATCCGGGCATGTTAAAGCAAGTGATTTGAAAATATCATTATTACAAAGTCTGCCGACTGTCTTTAATATCTTTGATTTAATCTGTGGTGGCATTAAAAAAATGGGAGGATAGAGAAAAACATTACCTTTACTAATTAGGTTTTCAATTTCAATAATTACATTAAGATATGCGATTATTTCCATACGAATTCCATAGGTTGTTTTATAGGGTTCAAGTAGAAAAATTTTACTAAAAGGTTCTCTTATTAGTATTGTTTTAAAATATTTGCTCATTTGATTTGCATGCAAACTTAAATCAGTCGCAATTAATGACCCGAAGACGATTGTTTTAAAGTTAAGTGATAACCAATGATTTATATAATCTTCAATATTTTCTTCCCAAAATGAGAATAATTTTAATTTATGTTTGTTAATTAATTTCTGAGGGAAGTTGGCATTTATATCATTGTTTATGATACCACCAAAATCAGCAATCATATCCTGCAATACAGGTAAAATTGATTTCATATTCCCCCCTTTTTCTCTTGCTCGAGTGCATACTGAGGAAATAAATGCTGATCATAGAATTTTTGGCATATTGGATCAGGTGCAGTAGTAGATCCATAGGTTAGATAGGCATCAACGCGACAGCCCCCTCGGCAATATTCTCTAGCCACGCATTTTTTACAGATTCCTGTAAGTTGATTGCAGTTAAATTTTTTGTATTGTGATGCAATGCCAATATTGTTTATAGGTGTTTTTCCATTAATAATTTCTGATATATGATTTCCCATTAATTCATCAATACCGTAAGCCGCTGGGCAAAGTCCTATATTTCCATTAGCTGAAACTCCGATAAAATTTCCCCAATCACATAAATATTTAAATTTGATATATTTAGGAGGAATTAGAGCAGGTGGCAGATATAATGTAACTAACTTTTCATTTCCATTTTCAATGAATAAAAATATTTTTTCTAAAATATGTCGAATGTCTTTAGGTTCAAGAGCTATAGATTTTAAGTTTGTTGCTCTGCCACTATCTATCAATCGCATTAATGGGCGGAAAATAACACCAGTCTTTTTTGCAAAATTTAAATAGTCATCAATTTCATGCATATTTGTTTTTAAGATCAATGCGTTAAGACGTATTGGAATATTTTTTGATCGAAGATATGTTATATTCGATAAAGTTGTTTGAAAGGCACCCTTTTTTCCTCTAAAGGCATCGTGATCATTCTCATTCATTGAGTCAATGCTCGTTGTGATTTTTAATTTCTTATAGGTGTGCAGTTTTTTTATTATAGGGGAATTAACTGTCAGATTTGTTTCAACTGATATATCCATATCTAAATCTGATAGCGTATTTAAAATAGTTTCAATGTCTGGTCGTAAGAGGGGTTCTCCGCCACCTATCATGATTGTATGGCCTCCAGATTTTTTAAGTATAGTCGCCAATTTAATAATATCGCTATAACTTAATTCATCTGTAAATTTTTTTCCTGATGAATACGCACAGTGTTGGCATGTTAGGTTACAAGCGTTTGTTACATGTATAAATGCACTTTTCATAAATAATTCCTCGCTAAATGTAATAGTTATCTGTATTTGCATCAAATGATGGGTTTGTTTTTATTTAAATATGATTGTTTTCTAACTTGTTTTGTCTATTGATCAACCACCTGCCGCACAGGATACACTTTCATCAGATAATTTAAGAGCGTCTATTAAGGCTTGTCTTTCGTCATTGATTTTTTTCATGTCTACTCCTTTTATATATATCACCTGATGCAAATGCAGATAACTACATATACAACAATATATTTTCATTTTTCAAAAAGCATTGTGTTATGCTATGTTTACTAAGCAAACTCCATGCCAAACATGAAACCCTGTGTTTTCAATAGGTTACGGGCTGTGTGGGCCTTGATAGTATTCTAGGTTTTGAGAAGTAAATGGAGTTAATATCCGTCAAATACTTGTTAATTATGACTTTGCTAGGAATTATAAAAAATGAAAAATATTCCATGATTTTGGAAAATAAATCATGGATGATTTCTGAATGTCTGGGTTTCCGATCAACATCATCTCGGAAATGGGAGTGCCCTTGGGAGCGCCCATTATACATAATTGTCATAAATCAAATGAGTAATCAATCATTATAGTGGTCTAACAGGCGTCCTCTTTTTCAATGCTAATTTAAATGCAATATCCAATGCATCCTGGCCCGGTGGTACAGGAATATCCGGCGCATAGCCAATGCGCTCTAACTGTCGGCCATCGATAAATTCCCAATAATCCGTGGCTAGTGTAATCATGATGGCGCTATTTGGCAGCATGAGCGTACCCACATTTCCAAAATGAATTGCACCACCGGTATTTTGACCAATGCGTGTTGCATGAGGATAATCGGTAAACATCTCCAACCCGCCTTCACAGGATGACATGCATTTTGAATCTGTTAGAAAGAATATGTGGGGTTGGTGATGATGTAGTCGTTTGGATGAAAAACGTTTATCCGTGCTATAGTCGATAATACGGGTACCGGATGTTTTTTTATCAATTGCATGTTGAAAGCGTATCTCAAGTTCATGCTTATCCTGGGTCAACCAACTTGGAATAGGTTCATTTTTCTCCTTGGTATATTGAATATCCAAATAGATATCATTTAATGCAATAGCTATAGTTTCAGGATTCAGTCGTTTATGGCGCTTAATTTGTTTCGGAGGATAATGGCCCGTTAGAAGTAAACGCAAGCGCTGCATGGCTGTATCGCTACCACCGCGATTGCCGCGCAAATCAATGATGATGATGGGTTCTTTTGCAAGTGATAAAAGTGCTCCTTCAAAACCCTGCCATGCATTGGAATTATAATTTGGCAAACTTGAAATGCCCAGCACAGGGACGCGATACGTACCCATTTTTCGATAAATTAATTTCCATGGTAGTGTGTGGTCAGCAGCAATATTATTTCCAACAGATGGTTGTCGAATAAATTGTTTTCTCCTATTGGCACAGCTGGCGGCAATATCGATGCGCGCCCTTAAATGCGAGTCCGGTATAATCGTTAATGCATCATCAATGGCCGTGCATAAATTAATGGCCCCCTTTGATGCATGACGATTCGCTTTTTTTCGAATGCGCATGATAGCGGATGAAAACTGCTTTCGCTGACTTTCCGTAATAAACTGCCATCCCCCATAACCATGCGTCATGGCATGCATGAGTATGTCGATATCATGTTGAACTTCGTGTTTAGATAATGGGTCCTTTGAAACATACATATGTTCCGGATCGATTAATATATCTGCAGTTGTTAGCATTCGCGGAGGGGATGTGTTGATTCGTGTACATGCACTGATGGATGCGATGATGAGTATGATTAGTAATGTGATTGAGTGTTTCATGGATAGCTTCTTTATTTAAAATGGTAAATTTCATCCGATCATAATTACTACTATGCCTGCTAAACACAGAATGATCAAACAAGGTATATTATTTTTCATATCACTGCGATCCTGAGCATGTCTTTCATATTGATTATTCATGCCTGCCATTCGGCTAAATTGATAACCAAAGTTTTTGATGGACATGCTGCTTTCAATTGGAGAAAGGACTTCAATTGCCATTGTAATGATACCAAATATCGTCATCAATTTTCCAAACGATATAACAAATGACTCCTGCTTCAGCCATATAATGAGCCCAGAAAGTAAACACAGGATGATATTGATTATACCGATAGGAATTAATATTTTTTTTATAATGGGGCTGTTGAAAAACGCCCATCTTCGGCTGTTGGAAAGCCAAATTCAATTCAGTTACATACTCATATGTATGCGCCTTCATTGGATTTGCTGGCCGCCTAGAATCTGAATATTTTTGAATACCCCCTAAAATTGCTATTTTTCAACAGTCCCTGAATGTACTAATTTGTCAATAAATGCACCCAATTCCATATCAGAAGGACATTTTTTTACACGTCCATCCGTATCGATAATAATAGAATATGGATAATTATCAACATAATAACGCTCTGTTATCATGCCCAGCTGATCGATTTGAGGATATGATATATTATGCTTATCCCTTATTTTTTGAGTGGATGATTTTGATTTTTCATAAAAAGTATTGCTTATACCCACGACAATTACTTTTTTTTCTTTAAATTGCTTATACGTATCATCTAATTTTGTTAGTTTTTTTAAACATGGCGAACACCAACTTTGCCAAAAGTCTAAAACAACTACTTTACCGCGTTGTTTGCTCAATTGAAACATCTCACCAGCACCATCTCCTTGTGTGATCTTTGCTTTAAAATCGATCGGGTAACCACCGCCTCTTTTAATTCCAAGCTGAACCCATAACTCCTTTGCAATATATGCTATTCCAGGATGTGCATTGTTTCGATATTTAGTAATTATTGGTTCCGCCTGTGCATAATCTTTCTCCTCTAAGTAAATAACGACTTTTGCTAAGTCTAATGCGGCGAACTCATGGGGAGAATTATTTTCATTTAACAATAACCGAATACGATCCAATTGATCCATTCTATCCTTTACTGTTTTTCCACGAGCCAAACGCTTTGGCCATTCATAAACAATCTCATACGTCATTTCACGCGCAACACCCAACTTCTTTGCCTGATGCTGCACATCAGCCAAATACGTCTGTACCTTGTCAATAGAAACAGGATTTTTTCTCGGAAAAAGTTTTTTAAATAATCGATATTTAAAAGACATCCACTGATTCATCTTTACAGCTGTTGGAATAAGGTTTAGCCACTTGCTTGATTTTTCTTTTGAATGATTGCATATGACATCATAAGCAGCCTTCATCAGAGCATCATCTGCATTATATGATGTGTCATGGATTTTTTCTAATGTCTGCAAATATGTCATATAATGCCAAACATGTGGTTCTTTTTTATGTAATAAAAATTCTTTTCTTGCATAGGACTGCAATGAATCGGCAATGTCATTTTTGTCATCGATATAGTAAGACCTACAATCAATTGTTTTCTTAGCAGAGATTGCTGATTGCACGTTTGAATCGGGCGATGGAAAAACTGGTTGGGCAAATCCTGATAAAATAGTTAGCATCAAAGTAATCATCTCTATACCTCATCTATGATTAATATGCACATTAGGACAGCAGAAGCATGTATCATTTTTCCTATATTCTTTTACATTGCTTTAATGAAGACAACACTTTTGATTGATCACAAATTTTGTTTATTTTATACGCGTGACCAATACCAAATTTTGTGCTTCTTCGACTCCCAATTGATTCTCTCACTGAAATTATGCCTAATAGCTCTCCCTTTTCATTAAATATACCACCACCACTACTACCATTTGAATAATCTGCAGTATGATAAAATACTAGTTGATCAGGTTTGTTATAATTTTCGTAAAGTAGGTACATCCTCCTGGTAAGACCTTTTTTTAGTTTTCTCCAGTTATTTGTAATATCTGTATTAAATCCCGGACAATCGAAATTAGTGCAGATTTGGTGATTTTTGTTTAAATAAATCACATCTCTTTTATAATTATCATTAGATACTACATTTCCCTTTGCTATGAAGGGACTGTTGAAAAATAGCAATTTTGGGGGTTGTTCAAAAATGTTCAGATTCAAGGCAGACAGCAAATTCAATGAGGGCGCATACATAAGAGTATGTAACCGATTTGGATTTGCTGGACAACACCGAAGATGGGCGTTTTTCAACAGCCCCATGAATGAACCACTTCCATTCCATCCAGAGTTAGGATAACTTCTAATAAATGGAAAAGGATGCGTAACTGACCATACTGAATCTCGTTCTTTAATATTGTTTGAGAAGGGTGCAATTTTAAGAGAGCGTGGAAGTCTCTGAGCTGATTTAAGTATTACCCAGTCTTGCATATGATTTGATGGTAAAAAATCACCTACTTCTAAAACCTTCAAGCTATATTTAGTATCATTAATAATGGAATATATGGGTGTCCTGTGGGCTTTTCCATTATACCCTTTAAGGCAATGAGCTGCTGATAAAATAAGATTATGTGAAACCCTCACAGCACTACAACGTGGTTTTCCAAAATGCACCATCAATGCACTATTAAACCCCTTTGGATTGGCAAGTGCCATGCTGTTTGAAAAAAATATGGCTCATCAAAATAAGAATTACTATTAAATTTTTAAAAATTATCATAGCATATATTTTCTTTTCTAAACGGAGTTTTTTAATTGAGCGTCTTTTTTCATAAACGCCTCTAAAGCCCAACCATATACATCAATGTAATTTCATTTTTTTTATTTAAATGGCATCACAAATCTGATTGCATATGCCCGTGCATATTTCATCACATGGTACTGAGTTAAAGAATTTATCCAATTCCTTTTTTGCATGGTCATTGCTAAGGCCTTTAAATATCGAATCGCATACAGGATTGCATTTACCCTTAATTGTTAATGACGATTCTGATTTCTTTTGCTTTTCCTCTACATGTAATTGACGATTGTAATTCATTTGATTGGCATCCGCTTGCACATACAAATTAGCTGTACTTATGATCATATTTTTCTCCTTGATTTAATTATTTCCAAACATCGCATACATGGCCACATATCTTATCACAGTTGGCATCGCAAATTTTATCGTAAAGAGCTGTAAGCAATGGCTGAGGGTTTTATTAAAATGGATGCTTAGTGTTTTTTTGACTTAGAAAATGCAGTAAAGATAAAATTAGCAATATCAAATAATTATTGAGCATGTTTACCTTTTAGTAAATCAATGCCCTGTATATATTTACTCTTAGCATGTTGAAAAAAAGCAGTTGGGTGGATTTGTATGAATTGATGTGCGATATCTGTAAATGTTTTTATGCTGGGTGTATTCTCCATAAGAGAGGGCGCAGATATGTCAATTTCATAATATGTCCGTTGTTTATTATCATTGCTGACGATGACAGTGGCATAGGATACCTGCAATACTTGCTTCACATTATTTTTATGTGTAAAGAATGTTTTATAGCGTGTTATTTTATCAGTATAGATTTTTTTAAAATTTAATGAATGATTGTTCAAATTATTTTCTAAATATATTGATATAGGGGTATTTGTCATAATATCCGCAATATTGCGTGTACACATTTTGTCAGAAATTGTGATTTCATTGGAATGTGAAATGCTATCATTTACTGGCATTTTTATCTTAAGCGCCCACTTACATTTATTTTTAGCCTGATTTTTTCTATTTCGAAGGACAACATTATGTTTATACAGATCCAACCGTGTTGTATCAAAATAAATATCGGTAACCACCTCACTAAAATGTCCGATATAATCATAATTGTCCACTTTACCCAATCCAATGCGTATTGATTCATGATAATAAGGATCGATGGATATCTTTGTGCTGATCGATCCGTGTTGAGCGTTTTCTGCAAAACATGGATTGGTCAATAAAATAAAAAAAACTATATATAATAATTTGGATCGATGCATAATGGGCTCCTATTACCTTATGTTAATAAAATCTAAAAAAACATGTGTGATTGTCGGATTTAATTAACTGCCGTATATAGACTAAAAAATTGTCGTATTGAATAGCATTTAACTCGTCATCTAAATGAAGTCTATAATCCAATGAATTGTTGAATAGCATATTGTCAGCTAAAAAATGTGATGTGGATAAGATGGAATTTCTTTTTTTTATAAATTTCAATTTAACCCGTTCTTTTGAAATAACAAAATCAGAAAAAGAGATGGTTGTCTTTGATATTGAATCGAGCAGTGAGAAGACACGATCGGATAGTGTTTCTTCCTCCTGACTATTTTCTGATTTCCAGAATAATAAAAAAGTTCCTAGCGAAGATAGTTTTGTACTATGAGCGGCAAGCACATAACTATTTGAGTGTCTATTGTTATATCCATTGCGGGCAATGTGATACAGTGGGCCATTGATCGAGTTTAAATAATCCTTTAAAATTCGCTGCATCCATTGTGCGTTTTGATTTGAGCTTGTAGCCGCAGGATAGCATATATAGCTAAAACATTTATTCATAAATGCGGATGGAGTTTTTTTGATTAAATTGGGTGTTATCTCTACCTCTTGATGTACATGTTGAGATGGATTTTTTTTAAATATGAATGTATTTGAAATACGTGTTATTTGTTCTTCAAAGGTTGTCCTGCTTATTCCTCCCGATGTACTGATAAACCACGTATCATTTTTCTCATGAAATTGCGTGTAATAGTTTTTAAAATCAGTGGAAGTTAAATTAATCAAGTGTGTATATATTTCCTGACTGCTGACTAATTCTGACTCAGGATTCAGATAATAGTTTAGACTGTCACGAATAAGAGCTTTATAATGGCTAAGGCTATATTGTTTGTGAATAGCCATTATCTCACTTTTTACTTGATTGAATATACCGTCGTCTATTTCTAAGTTGCACAATTCATGAATAATTATTTTTAGATGTTCTAAACTATGAGATGTCGCCGATGTGAATTGAAAACCACTATATTCATTTGCATTGATTACTTTAAATTCAGATGTGAAATTATATTTTTTTGATAAATGATGGATGATATAGTGAGCAAGTAGATTCATGCCCGATTTTTCAGATATACTTTTTTTGCGTAGATAAAATGGAAATAAAATCGTAATGCATGTTAAATAATAGTTTTCTTTATGTAGAATTGAAAAAGATATTTTTTTGTTATGCATAGCTAACCTCAATGGAGTGGCTGCGATATGTTTTTAGCAGGTTTTGCGCCCAATCCAAAAATTCGTTTAACTGAAGATTGTTCATATAATCTACAATCGTTGACTGCATATCAATGTCGGATAGATGTATCCAGATGTGATTAAAAAGTACTGCATCCATATTTTCCTGTTCCATGTAATATTTTAATAGTGCATCCTTTATTAATTTTTCCCAGTTTTTTTCATTTTTTTGAAGTGCATTGATATGCTGCTCAAGTGTCTGGCAATAGTGATTGTAAAATTGCTCAACGTCCTCTTTTGAACGCATATCCGGCAATAAAAAACCAAAAATGATGTGGTGGGATGTACGAAAGAGGACTTTTCGATACAGTGTATTGCTAATTATGTTGTTTTGAAGGATCGATTGATTTCCAATAAGGCTTTTCCAGAGAAGCAGGTATATATATGTGATAAAGGATGTATTATTCATGCACCATCCAATGGATGCAAAGCGATGATCCCTAAAAAAAAATATATTTTGAAATGGAATGGATCGGGTATTGCGATTGCATAAATGTGAATTGCTGATTGATGAGTGCAATTCATTTTTATACACGGTAAAAAATGACTGAACATATTGTTGCAGCCGATCATTAACGATATCATAGCGTGCGCGATCAATGGATTCAATAGAGCCCAAATGGTGTTTGGGATATAGACATGATGTCATTTTATGCAATAGATAGGGTGTGTCTGATATGACCGCTTTTGTTTGTTTTAATAATATTTCTTTTTTTATTATTTCCTTTTCCTGAATAAAGTCATTTTTTGTAAATGCAATAGTCGTTAAAAGTGTTGTTATCTGTGAATCTAGATGGGCTAAATCCGTGCTTGAGTGGATGGAAAAACGAATGTAATCATAATTTGTAAATGCATTAAATTTAGAATGCGTCGTGTCGAGTAAGTGCTTGAATTTTTGCATTTGATTAAGCCGTCGACAGATTAAATGTTCAATGAAGTGCGCCAATCCCTGAGTGTCATAAGGATCATTTAAGCTGCCAAATGGTAAAATTAGATTATACTCATAATTAGAATCGTCATTAGTGTTCATTAATAATTCATGAGTAGTGTAATAAGCAATATTATCCATTCGCATTTTGTATTACCTCAATAGAATTAGATCTCTTTATCAGTAGAAAATAGCCAATGGATGAGATGATTAGAGTGCTACCTACTATTGTAAATAGATTCGGAATGTTTAGGTATTTAATGGCTATATATCCGAAAATAGATCCCAAGAGGCATGCAAATTTGGATATGGATTTAAACAGGGATATGCATTGCCCTAAGTTTGATTTTTTGGAGTTATATATAAAATTGCTTCTTAATATGAGCAATAGTTGTTTTTCCAGGAATTCGATGCATATGATAACTATGTATAACCAGAGGATATTATGAGCCCCCGATAGAAAAATATACAATACACCTAGGATTGCTGAAAAAGGAATTAATGTGTTTTTAATAGGGAGTCGGCAGATAAAAAATGAAAATAGCAATCCTGATAATATAGCAGCGATGTGGCAGATGGACTGTATATTGCCAAAGTGAATATTATCTAACTGAAGATGTTGAATGATATAAATGACAATGGAGGCCTCAATTATGCTTGATGAAAATTTGATGATCGATGTGTAAAGAAGTTCAAAATGCGTTGCGTGAAATAGCTGTTTGTAAATATATTGTTTTATTTGAGTAATTGAAATTCTAGCTGGGTTTGTTATATCACTTTTTAAAGAAGTGAATGCATATTTTCTAAATAAAAGTACGCCTATGGATATAATGAAGTAGGTTAGTGCATCAATGATGAGTACCCATTGGATGCCATGATATTCATATATTAAAACTGCAAGTAGTGGGGATGGTAAAATGATGATATTTTTTACTGTAGCGGATATCCCAATAAATTTTTTAATTTTGTTGTCAGCAATAATCATTATATTTAACTTTGCAATATATGGTTTGACAATGGAGTTAAGGCATATTGATAGAACGATTAATCCAATTAGGTAAGCTGAGGATGACGTATTTGTGATAGCTATGATAAAATATAAAATACCGGATGATATAAAAATAAACGCTACATGGTTGATGGAGAACTTTTTAGAATAGTCTGCCAGACGTCCACCGATAAATAGCAATATTATGCTAAGGGCATTTTTTGAAATGAATAATAAATATGTTTCCGCATCGGATTTTTCTAAAACAATATGAAGAAGAATTGCTGTAGATGATAATATAGTGCCAAAATCATTGAGTGAGCGAAGGGTGGTGAGTGCTAGATAGTCTGTAATATGTGAGCGCTGTTTTTTCATCATTTTCTCTAACTTGCATAGGTAATTGATGCGCTATCATAATCAACTAAAATGATATTGTTTTTATCTATATTTAATCTCTTATTAAATATAGATTGGGCTACGATTAATGCGTCCAAATTGGGTAGATAATGTCCGGACTTGTTATCTAAATAAATAAAATAACGATCATCAGTGTGATATAGTATCATTTCACCTGCACAATATGCACATAAGCTATCCTGAACAACTAAGTGTGGATGACGGACCCGTTTTTGATCAAAATGATCCAGTAAAAACCACTCATATGCACTCAATGGTTTTGAATAAATAAAAATATTTTCATTTTCGCTAATTGCATATAAATAAGTCATTAAGGGTTTAATCATATTTATTGTGTGTTTATTTAAAGACTCAATTTGATTGCTGTGTATTTTCCAATCATCCTCTAGCTCGAGATTGTAGATGTTTTGACTATATGAATAGAGAGTTCTGTCTATCGAATCTGTTATCCTTATGACTTCTTCATTTTTATTTTGAATGTCTCTTCTGTTTTTTCTTATATCGCAAACCATTGATAGGCACAGTTGTATATGATCGAGTGTATTCGTGAATGTACTGGTATTTACCTGTAAATTATGCATTTGTGCATATTCCAGCAATATACGAAATCGATTTAAATAAAATGTAAATGAAGACATCGGGCCATTTTTTTTAACATATTTATTATATACGCGATCGTATTCTATTATCAGTTGTTGTGTTTGATTCATATTTCAATCCTATTCTCCTTATTTAAACTTCTTAAAATAAAATCGATAATCGTCAAAGTCATATATGAAATAATGCTTTTTAATAAAGTCATTGGAAAGCATTCCTAAAAAATCAAAATCATTATCATAATCGCTGATCAATGTTGGGTTTTCTTTTTTAAATGCATATCCATTAAAGTCATAAGTTGCCTTTTCGAGTTTATCCGTGAATGAAATGCCACCTAGTCCAATGCTAAGGCCCATTTTTGATGGGTTGATAGGTGAATATTCTAGATCCGAAATATCGGTATGTTTTTTAATATCCGTATATACCTTTGAACTTCGAGAGCCTGAATCCACTAAAATAGCACCGTTAGGGCTATTGTGAATTTTACCAGAAATATACGTGTTTCCGCTGATGAGATACATGCCCGTGGATGTATACTTGTCCAATCGTTTTTGAATGAATTTTTTTGGGGATATAGTTGCTCGTCTATGAAGATAATCGATTTCAAATGTATGGCCCCTAAATAAGCGTTGAGGTGATAATATACCTCCAAAATGGCCATCTATGCCCAACCCACTTTGCACACCTTCAAGATCAAATATTAACACAGGAATGTTGTTGTATACCGCATCCCCTAACTTTAAGTGGGGCAATATACCACTATATAGTGTTACTTTCGTGCCAGCTAGATCTGTTGCGATTAATGGGTGATTATATTGAATTCGAACATTGAGTTTTTTAGCAAATGATTTGTCGATGATATTTTCAGGTGCACCGGAATCGATAAAGAAATGAACATCATTGAATTTGCCAGTTGTCCCGATTGTAACAAGTCGTCGTTTGTCTAGTTGTTTTTTTAATAGAGGAAGTCGTATGGGTGTTTCTATATGCGAAATTTGAGCGTTTAAAGCTAACTTAGACAATGATAATCGATGCGTGGCAACATTTGAGCGTTCATGATGACTATCATGACTTTCTTTAATATATTTTTTGTAATGTGTGGCTGATTTTGAGTAGTCAGATAGATAGTAATAGGCATTTCCTAGATAATAATGAGGATATAGGCCCATTTGAGGTTTTAACGCACTTAACTCATTGATGGCTTCATTGAATTGACATGTGGCAAGCAACATCAACCCTTTAATATAATGATCCTTGTTGGATAGTGATGATGCCTGCGATAATCTTATGTCGAGTTCTTTAAATCGAGTTTGGCGATATAGTTTTTCATATAATTTTGTAGGTGTTAAGTAGAGATCCTCATTTCTTCGTCTTCGCGTATTTTTAGATGTATTGAGTGAACTATTTTTTGTATCATTTTTATCATATAGTTGATTGGCAATATGGTCGTTTTTATTGATTGGGTTTATACTCATCGGTACTTCTCCTTTTATGTATGAATTGAGTGATAAGCTGCTGCTGCATAATAGTATGTTTAAAAATAGTATAATTATAATTTTCATCATTAAACTCATATATAGACCTTATCGTTAATTGGATCTGACTAGTACATTTTCTTTATAGAATGTACGAATCATATTTAACAATTCTATTATAAATTTTTTTTTGTTCGTTAATGAATTAAATTTTTTATCAATAGCCTTAGTATTCAAAAACTCATTGATTGTTTTATCCTCTAAAATAAATTTTAGCAGTAAATATTGACTCTTGCTGAGTGTATACATGTTTATTTTTTTGCTAAGTGCAGTTAAAACAAACAGGTTTTTCATTTGAATTGTTGCGCATTGCTTGGCATGTGTTTCTTTTATAAATTGAATGACATTGTATTGATACGTGTTTAATTTGTATTCAGTGTTGAATTTCCATTTTGAATTCAATAAGTCGTCAATGCTGATCTTTCTAGATGCGACTGTCAGGTGTTCTTTTCTATAACGAGTAGAATCTGAATCTATAAATGTATATGTATTTTGTTCATACGTTATCATATTCATTAAAAATGAGTGATGATTTTCTGATAAAAGTTGCTGTGTTTTTGCCAAATGGAGGCAATGGTTTAGCCAGGTCAGGTTTTGTATTGTAGTAAATGATCCGAATTCCTTATAGCATGTTTTGTGAATTGTATAAGGTGTGAAGGGAGTCATGTTTTTTAATAAATATGTTGTATCACTAGTGTCCGGTTAAATTAAAATAAAAGCATCTGATTAGGATGATGTTTA
>CAYZSU010000033.1:0-23523 GCA_964480565.1 uncultured Myxococcales bacterium
TTCAAAAATCATTTCTTGTTCGAATAAAAGATATGATGGCTGATAATCAAATTATTTATCCTGCTGACCTTAAAATCACGATGGCAGAAACAGCTACTTGGCCTGAAAAATTAAGTTCAGCAGAACATGAGGCGAATGATATTGATTCATTAAAGCAATATGCATCCATTTTGAAACTTAATCCAATGCACCCAAAAGCCAAAGCTGGGTATGATCGAAAAAAAGAAAAACTAGAAAAAGAATATGATAAAATAAGTAAACAGATTCAGATGTTAATAGCACATAATCAATTACCTGAAGTTCCACCATATACCGATGATGATGGGTGGAGACTATACAAAGGTGCGAAACGACTTGGAGTGCTTGCGCATTTATTGAAAAAAGATATTTCATTTATTCTAGCATCTGCACCTAAAATATATGAACCCATATGGCAAAAATATATTGAAAAAAATGATATACGTTCAATTGATAGTATTATGAAAGATTTTGAGAAGATTTCCTATATTTTTAGGCAGATATCTTCTGATAATAATAATTCTGAGTTTACGTCACTTTATTATAAAGTAAGAGATATTAGCGATAAAGCAGTTGCTAAATGGTATCAGCATTGGCTAAAGAAATACGATGAAGATAGTGCGCATAAGGATTTATCATGGACAGATATATTGGAACTCGATCAAAAGATCATCCTGTTTAATAGATTGATACGTAGATATAAATATAAATTTTCTGATCATAATAAAGTGCTAGAATCCATCACCCTGCTCAGGGGAAAAATACTTGAATATGCAAAAAAAGTAGATGTTCTTCATTCCTATTACACGGATGGATGTACCTACTTGGATGATATTACATTTTTGATGGATGCATCTCATACAGGGGGAAATCAGGAAGCATCTATTGTACTTGAACAAAGATGTAGTAGGTTCAATAAAAGGCTCGCTCCCTCTTGGATGCATATTTCTTCTCAAAAGAATATTGATTTTTCTTCTATTGCAGATCTGAATGAGGAGCTTATGTTGAGAATTGACTTTCAAAGTAGAAGATCCTTAAGAAGAGATGGTGTTATTTCAGCTCGATTGCTTCTTTCCAATTCTCTTGACGGAAAAGACAGCGGGATGAGTATAGGTGGAGAAATGGGTATTTTGATGTCGAAACAAGGAAGATTAGGAACAGGGATTTTCTTATCAGTGGTGAATGATCAAATAAGATTTCTTCCATCTACAAATATATACCTCAATGACTTTCTAAGCATTTCACCTGGTGTGGGGATTGGAACAGATTATGACTTAGAGCACATTATTCCTAATGTGCATATTGGAATGGACTTAAATATATGGCAAAATTTTCAAATTGGAGGGCGGCTTATGTTTCAATATAAATATCCAGGCCATGATACATCCCCTGGATCAGAAATCTTTACAGGGGTTGTTTTTTAGGGTGTATCTTCTTTGTATTTAAGGAATTTATTTGCTTACTTTTTACTAGAAGATGCGATTTTTTGCACATAGCACTCTGGAAATAGCGTATAAAATGCGCAGGCTTTCCACAAATGATCCACTGGTGTCCACTCATCCGGTGCATGGGCTTGTTCTTCAAATCCTGGGCCAAAGCCAATACAGGGGATATTATGTAAGCCGCTAATGGCCACGCCATTGGTGGAAAATGTCCATTTGTCGATTAATGGTTGATCATTAAATAAAGCCTGATAGGTGTGGTTTGCTGCCTGTGTAACAGGATGATCTTCAGGTGTTACCCAGCTGGGGTAATATTTTTCCATAGGGTAAACGCGGCCAGTATATCCAGGTTCCTTATATGTAGGGATAGTAATTTTAGCATCGGATGACTTAGCGATTTTTTCAATTTCCGCAATGGCAGAGTCTTTGCTCTCCCCTGCTGTGAGCCGGCGATCCAAATAGATATGGCATTCATCTGGTACCGCACATTGGGATGGACCCACTGAACCAATCTCGCTGATCACTACGCTGCCCTTGCCTAGAAAATCATCGACTGCAAGATTTTCATTTAATTTGGCAATTTGATTTACAATGGGCATCATCTTATAGATGGCATTATCCCCACGCTCTGGTGCGGATCCATGGGCACTTAATCCCTCAACAGATACGCTTATTTCCATGCGTCCGCGTTGCCCGCGATAAATATTGAGACCCGTGGGTTCTGTGATAATACAAATGTCCGGTCTGATATTTTCCTCAGAAATTAAATAATGCCAGCAGAGGCCATCGCAATCCTCTTCCATAACAGTGCCTGTCACATATAATGTAATGTCATTTTCCAATCCCATTTCTTTAATTAACCGACCCGCATAAATCATCGCAGCCATGCCGCCCTTTTGATCCGCGCAGCCTCTGCCCCATACCTTGTCATCACGAATATGGCCGTTAAATGGATCGAATGACCATAATGATTGATTGCCCACATCTACTGTATCGATATGCGCATCCATGGCAATGATGTGCTTGCCAGAACCAATGCGGCCGATGATGGAGCCTAAGCCATCTATTCGAATATCATCAAAACCGGCGGCTTGCATTTCCGCATGAATGCAGTCGACCACATTTTTTTCCTGACCAGATAACGATGGAATGGATACAAGCTTGGCAAGTAGTGTTGCGATAGATGATCGATGGGACTTTGCGGCGTTGAATATATTTTTTGCGAGTGTTTGCATTTAGTACTCCTTATTATAATCATAATTGTGGGCGCTGCCATTTTCCAAAGCCAGGAGAAACTAAAATATCATGCGTATCCGTATATACACTATGGCCGCGGCAAAGGGTGTGTTTAATTTTTCCAGTAAATTGGTACAGTTCAAATGGCGTTAGTGGATTAAGTGAATGTAGGTGACGATGATCCACTTGCCAGGATTCATCGGGATGAATCAGTGTAATATCCGCGTGTGTGCCGCGATTTAAGCTACCTTTATTTGGATATAATCCAAATCGCTTGGCTGTATTTGTGGATGTGAGTTCAATAAATTGTGCGAATGAAATGCGGCCGCGTTTATAACCTGCTGAAAATAGATAGGGCAATAATAGTTCACATCCGGCAATGCCGCCATAATCCGACCATATGGATCCAGTAATTTTTTCTTTGGGCGGGCATGGTGCATGATCGCTGGCAATGAAATCAATGCGATTTTTAGCGAGCATACTCCATAGCTGCTGATTGTCAGAATGTGTTTTAACAACCGGCGCTGTTTTTAAAAGGGATTGAAATTGATTGAAATCCTGATAATTAAACTCCAAAAAATGCGGACATGTTTCTGCGCTGATATTTAGTCCGTGTACCTTGGCTTGCCAAATAGCCGCTACTCCTGCAGCACTGCCAACATGCACGATATGTGCATGTGCGGATGTATGGGTGAGTGCATGAAGCACTTGATAAATGCCTTCGGATTCACCAGGATCCTGTCTAGCCGAATAATAATCCATGGCAGAGTTATGATTTGCGTACTTATGATCAGCTTCACGATTGAGAATGGATAGTTTATCTTCAGCATGGACAGCAATGATCATAGGTGTGTGTTGCACAAATTCAAAGATTTGCTTTAGCTCATTGGGAGTAATATCTGTAAATGTGTCCATGCCAGACAATAGGTAGCATTTAAATCCAACTGCGCCGGAGCTGTGCAATGCATGAATGTTCTGTTTCCAATTGTTGGTTCGAAATACATTGCCGGAAATTCCTCCCCACAATGCATAGTCGATGATTGCCATTTTTTGAATGAGCTGTTGTTTATTGGCCAAGCTATTGCAATCAGTGATTGACGGAATGCTGGTATCCGGCATATCAATGATGCATGTAATTCCGCCACTTGCGGCAGCTGCTGTGCCGTGCATGAAGTCTTCGCGAAATGTATATCCTGGTGTGTCAAAGTGAACATGCGGATCAATACCTGCGGGTATGGCAATGAGATCAGTGGCATCGATAATATCATCGCATTTTGGAATTGCACTATTGGCAGGAATGATATCGCTGATCAATTCATTTTCAATGCAAATATGTACAGCTTGAGTATCATTATCGATGCCTGTGGAAATTAGGGCGTTTTTTATAATTTTTGTGGTCATGGTAGAGAGCTAAAGTGTTCGTCGTTCATTAATTTTTTGATCAATTTCTGATATTTTTTCTTGTTCCGTTAACCAATAATCACTATGACGTTGGGCATTAAGTTCGCTTACTGATTTTCCTTGTTGTTCGACCCATGTATAATACTTTAAATTTGCCCATGAATTTTTTGTATGCTGAGTTGCTTCTGAAATATAATCAATCGGTTGATTGTGAAAAATATTAAATAAACGGTGATAGCTTTCCTCTTTATTCAAACAGCCATGCGTGGCTATCATATCACCCAGTACAGAGTAATATCGATCAATACTATCCGTTGCAATGGTAAACAATATATCGTCCTTATTGAGTTGATAATGTTTGGCTGTTTTAATGGCGCCTAAAATATTGCATATACCGGAAATGCCAAAACTATTTTTCATTTGCGAAATCAATTCCTCAGATATGCCATGCTCGATTAATACCTCGTGACCAACTGTGTCATGGATGAGTTGCATGCCTTTTTTACAATCCCACTCATCAATACACATAATGGCATCCATATTATCGGTATTGTGAATCCATGTAACATGCTTATCACCAATGCCCTGAATATCATGACCGCCAAAACCATTGCAATATAATGTGGGGCATTGAATGGGTTCAAGGCCAATAATTTTGCAATTGTGATGTACTTGTTTGACGCGATCACCGCATGCGATAGTTCCTGCAGATCCCATCGCAGATGTAATGGCCGCAAATCGCTTGCCAACCTTCTTTTTTTGAAGGTTGTCAAAAAGCTCCAATAATGTATTGCCAGTGACATGATAATGAAATCGATAATTGCCAAATTCTGCAAATTGATTCACGACAATAGTGTTTTCTTCTTTGGATAGCATATTGGCTTTATCGTATATTTCCTTAACATTGGATTCGCAGCCAGGGGTTTTAATATAATGGGCGCCATAATAAGTGATTTTATCAAAACGTTCCTTGCTCATCATTTCTGGCAGAAGTACTAGCGATTCATAATTCATGCGTTGGCCGATATAGGCGCCGCCCACACCATAATTGCCAGTGGATGGCCATACCAATCGATGTTTGCTAGGGGTGATGCTGCTATCCACTTGACGCTCTATTGTGCATGAATAGGTGGCTCCCACCTTGTGGCTTCCTGTGGGAAACCCTGATCCCAATATAACACATATGGGGCTGGCTACTCCGGTCAGTTCAGGTGGTAAGATAATATGACGAATTGCATTATTGCCATCTTTCCATGTAATATTAAATAAATTTAGCGGAGATAATGGTTCTGTGTCTTTTATTTGAAGTGCCTTTGTACGTTGTGCGTTTGGCATGGTATCTGGATGAAGCATTTCAGAAAAAGTAGGGCCCCAGATATAGTGATCTTGCATATTGTCTCCTTTATTTAATAATTTCATTGCTCGTTCATACGCTGCCACAGTTTTTTTGCATGTTCAGAGGCTGTTTGATAAATATCATGTTCATCGATATCCACACATAAGGCATAATCCTTCATCAGCCATTTTCCAGCGACCATTGTACTTTTTACAGGTGCATTAATGGCATCGAATAAAATATGACCCCATATATTATTATTATTAATAGGTGTTGCAGGCACATGTTCTAATACAATTAAATCCGCAGCAAATCCAGGTTTAATCTCACCAATTTTTGAATTAAAATGAGTGGATGTAAATCGAGCAGCATGTGTCATTGCAGAATTAGCAATCATATCCCATCCTGCTTGAGGATCGTTGGCGGATAATTTATGAATAACGGCTGCTGCCTTAATATCATGGCTGAGGCCAGCGCTCATAGCATCTGTGCCGATCATTGTTGGAATATCATTATTATATAACGATAGCATTGGGGCAATGCCAACCGCATTATTGCAATTGGATAATGGGTTATGCACGATATTGCATTGAGTATCTTTTAGAATCTGAATATCACTATGATCAACATGTACAGCATGAATGCCCAATGACTTGGAATTTAATAAATTATATCGATGAAACCGCTTCACCGGAGTGCTTTGATGGATGTCCGTGGCATGTTGAATGTCTTCTACTCCTTCAGCAATATGAACATGTATGCCACATTGATGATATGATATTAATTCGTGTACACGGGCCAATGTCTGATCGCTAAGTGTCATGGATGCATGTAGTCCAATTAAGCCAGACATTAATGGATGCGTATGTGATTGCTCTAACCAAGAATGGTTTTCTTTAATCGCTGCATTTGATTTTTTTTCACCATGGCGATCTGAGATTTCGTAGCATAAACTTGCGCGCAAACCTAAGTCAGATATGGCTGTTCCAATAGTTGATAGCGATCCTTCGATCGCATTAAAACTTGCATGATGGTCAAATAATGTCGTAACGCCAGCACGAATGGCCTCTATACCAAAGACCATAGCGGATAGATAAATATCATCCAGTGTAAGGGCATTATCCAATTTCCACCATAATTGCGATAAAATCTCTTGAAAGTTTGTCATGGGGCCTACAGAAATACCTCTGGCAAGCGCACTATAAAAATGCATATGCATATTGATCCACCCAGGCATGACATAGGCGTGGTTGACATCGATACTGGGGATGTTGATCGTTGTTGAAAGGTTTGTCATTGAGCCAATGGCATGGATTTGATCATCTTTTATATGAATGAATGCATTTTGAAAAACATGCTCAAGCGAGCTAATTAAAGTGGCATTACGTATAATAAGTTCAGACATGGCTTTTCCTATTGGGTTGATATTGGGTGTGCCCTTGGGAACGCCCATCTTCGGTGTTTCTTAAGCATAACATCCGTGGGTTTTCACGTGCTTGCATGTCTAAAGATTAGTCATGAGTTTTAAAGTATAATCACTGGCGATAAAAAAATACATTTTACGCTAATATGGTGCAAATACTGTCACCTTAGGCCTTAAGAGCCGGGGTCCAGGAATGGCTATGATTCATGGATTCCGGCTCTTAAGGCCGGAATGACACCTCTAAAACCTATATAATTATATTTGTGACTATGCATTTACGCTCCGGTTACGGGTTGGCGGGAGTCTTGAATCTGAACATCTTTGAGCACTCCCTGAAATTGCTATTCCCAAGGGCAGTTCCAAACAGCTTTATTGTTTGAGTTGATATTTACGAACTGCATTATTATGTTCTTTTAAAGATACTGAAAAATAATGTGTACCATTGTTTTTCGATACAAAATACAAATAAGGTGTTTTTTCTGGCTGCATGGTCGCTAAAATGGCTTTTTTACCAGGATTGCAAATAGGTCCGGGTGGAAGTCCACGATGCACATAGGTATTGTACTTGTGTTTATCTCGAATATCTTTGCGTCGAATATTACCATCAAAGTTTTTTAATCCATAAATAATTGTGGGATCACTTTGCAATAGCATATTGCGAACTAATCGATTTACAAATACGCTGGCAATGCGTGTGCGCTCAGATGCAGCGCCAGTTTCTTTTTCAACGATGGATGCCAATGTTATGATTTCTGGATAGCTTAAATTGGGTGCAATGCCATAAGTTGAGTTTAATTTATTCCAAATGGTTTTGGATTGTGCAATTAATCGCTTTAAAAAAGGTTTTGCATGGAGTGGATAGCTCACATGATAGGTGTCTGGGTATAAATACCCTTCTACTGTGGGAGATTGTAATCCGAGCTCTTTGGCAAAAGCCTTGTTTTTCGCAAGCGCAAGAAATTCATCAGGCATGTGAGGATTGGCTAAAAAGGGTTTTCCTCTTAAGGATGCTGCAATATCATGCATTGTCCATCCTTCGATAATAGTAAATGAATACTGGCGAACTTGCCCGCTAGTGACCATGTCCAATGTATCAAATACGGTGCTATGTTTTGGAAAATCATAGGTACCTGTTTTCATTTTATGGCTCAGTCCATAAACACGTACAAGCAATTTAAATAATGTGGGCGTGGCAATAATTCCTTTTTGATGGAGTTTTGTGGCAATCTGATGAACGTTCATGCCAGGAACAATGGTGAGGCTTGTTGCATGATCACTTTTCCATGTACTTGCAGAATAGTACACAATGCCCGCTAAACTGATACTGGAGATAAGTATTGTTAGAAAAATGGAAAGAATTATTTTCTTTATCATGTCAATGTCCTTATATATTGTGATCCATATTTTCGTCTTTGGCTTCCAAATAACGCTGTAAGATAAAACTGGCTGCCATTTTATCAATAATTTTCCGACGTTTTTGGCGGCTGACATTCTGTTGAATTAAATGTGCTTCGGCTTCAGCTGTGGAAAATCGCTCATCCCACATTTCAATAGGAATTGTGAGGTTGTTTTTTAAAAGCAAGTTATGAAGTCGATTGGATAATCCCAATATTTTCTGAGCTTGATCGCCAATGCCATTATCATCGTCCAAAGGAAGACCAACAACAATATGCTCGATATTATGGATTGTGCATAATTCGATGATTCGATTAAATGCCTGTTCATTATTATGACGTACAATGACCTCCAAGGCCTGTGCTGTCCAGCCAAATGGATCACTCATTGCACAACCGATTCGCTTTGATCCCATGTCCAAACATAAAATACGCATGGCCAGTATATTAATTCCTTGCGAGAGAAGGTGCAAGACTTTATACTCCACTTCATATTTTATACATGTATATAGTTATTAAATGATCTGCATGATGTCATGTGGTTGAGTATTCTTATAAATGATAGCACTATTAAAATTGATGGAGGAATGAATGAAACAGTTTGTTATTGGAATGTTTGGTTTGGGAATGATGCTCGCATTGCTTGGTTGTGATTCAAAGCAAAGTACAGGAAAAGTATTAGCAACGGTAAATGGTACTGCCATTACTGAGGGCGATATTACATTTCAGGGTGAAATAAATCCAAGACTATCGGCACAGATTAGCTCGGCAGCAGGGCGGAAAAAAATATTAGAAAAGTTAGTGGATAGTGAATTGCTATATCAATCCGCAGTTAGTAAGGGTGTGCATAAAAGGGATCGCGTTAAACGCATGCTGGAATTATATAGCGAATCATTGGTTGTTTATGAATATATGCGCCAATATGTGGAAGATAAAGCCAAAGACTATTACGATAGTCATTCAGACGAGTTTTTAAGGCTGGAGCTTGGGGATATATTGATTAAATTTGCCTCATCAGAAAAAGCAAGTACTGCGGGTAATGGTAAAAATGTAACACGCACGGAAGAAGAGGCATTGACACTGGCCAATCAAATTATTGCTGAATTAAAACAGTCAAAAATAATAACATTTGAAAAAATGGCAGAAAAACATTCAGATGATTTCTATTCCAAGAAAAAAGGCGGCAGTTTAGGTATCATTTCACGCAATGAAAAACGGCTGATTCGGCGTGGCGATGAAGTGATTTTAGAAAAAGCATTTGCAAGCAAAGTGGGCGAAGTTACAGGGCCGATTAAAACGAGCAATGGGTATCATGTCATTAAAGTACTCAAAGGCGCTGAAATGGAAGATTTTGAAAAAGCCAAACGCTCTATTGTTCTAAAAATCCGTAGTAAAGCTGCAGAAGAGCTCTTATCCACGCTGAAAAAAGAGACAACTGTCATTTATTCAGAAGAAAATAAGGAAAACCAGGCAAAATCGTCAAAAAAAGTACAAACATCACAGTCACCTAAAGTGGAAAAAATGAATCCAGGCAAGGCAACGGTAAAATCCAAAATTAAACCAATGCCTATGGAGTCAAAAAAAGCAATTAAAACCAAAAAATAGCTATTTTGTTGTATAAATTCAAATAAACCCGATGATTTTTCATGAAATCATCGGGTTTTTATATTCACCACATCCAAACTGTATTTGATGGACAACGCCGAAGATGGGCGTTCCCAAGGGCACTTCCATTTACTACTTTTAGCAATACCTCGTTTATGTGTTTTGCGCGATGCACCGACTTAATATGCTGACAGAGTTCTTAAATGGATGGAATTGGATAATACCATGGATACATCGATTAATATTAAGACTATCAAAATTACAGAAGAGATACTCCAGATCACTACTGAAGTAGATGAATGGGGTTGCCCGTAGGAACGCCCATCTTCAGTGTTTCCCTACGCATAACACCCGTGGGTCCTCACGTACTTGCATGTCTAAAGATTGGTCATATCTTTTTGTGTATACACCTTCATTACTACTTCTTTGAAAAAAACAACGCCACCCGCGAAACAGATGAAATCTGACGAAGCAATCTAGAAGATTTGGTCTTTAACTGCAATCCGGTGTCCTAAGCAAAACCGCTTAAAACTTCAACGTCTGGACCCACTTCGCCGGCCTAAAGGTCTTCTCGATAGTGACACGATTTTGTTAAACACCCATAAAACCGATACTTTTAAACTTGTGACCAATCTTTAGACTCGCATGTACGCTCCGGTTAGGGGGTTGCGGGAGTCTAGAATCTGGATATTTTTGAACACTCCCACAAATTGCTATTTTTCACCAGTCCCCTTAAATAAACTATATGCCAGCATTTATCTTTAGTCATTGAGTAAAATCTGAGAGGATTACTTTCTCAGAACCTTTCCTATTTTTTTATGTTAAGCGATGTTGAGGTTGATTGGCTATAATACCAAAAAATTAATAAAACTGGTAATTGAGCAACCTGTAGCACACCTATAGCCAGTGCTGGTGAAAAATAATCTGCTACCATACCTGTTAGCACGTAAAATATTGAAAACAAAACACTTCCTAAAAAAGATTCTATGGACCCCATTGTTGCTCGTTCATTGGATGAAAATTCTTTCTGCAAGAGTGTCTGCTTAGAGACTAAATTACTGCTATAACTGCTATTTGTAATTCCAAGAAAGATGGGCGAAATGTGAGAAGGAAAAATAACGGCAATCAACCCCATAATTCTTCCAAATAAATTTCCGCCAATGAGAATATTTAATGCGCCAAAACGTTTTATTAATTTTCCAGTTATATAAGATCCAGAAGCTCCTGAGAGCTTTGACAAAACTCTTGAAAAACCAACACCTGTTATTGACCAAAAAAATTTTACGAAAATTGCTCTAAAATACCAACATGTTTCTTCCATGGCATATAATAGAGAGGAGCCTAAAATAAATGCGCTTAGTTTTTTATTACTAAGAATTTTAGATACAGATACTTTGAGATGTGTCCATGTTTTTCTTTTTATGTTCTTATGTTGTGTTGGCTCAACAAGCATAAATGAAAAAATAATTCTAAGAAAAAGAGGTAGCAGAGAAATCCATACAAGAGCTTTTAGGGACCACTCTCCTATAAAACCACCTACAATTGCTGAAATGGCGCCACAAATTTGAAAAAAAGTAATTGCCTTAGAAAATATTTTTGTAAATTTATCAGTTTCATTAATATCTACAAGTGTATCATACAGCAAAGCCTCGTCATTTCCACTATGGAGAGCTCTTGCTATACCATCGAATAGAGCGCCAACAATGAGTCCCCAAAGTGAATCTGCCAGGGCATAAAAAAATACCCCAGAAAAAGCGATTATGGTCCCTACTATAGTCGTTTTTCGTCGCCCTATTACATCAGAAAAAATACCAGTAGGTATTTCCATTAAAAAAGTAGAAAAATTTATAACTGAAAATACTAACATACCTTTAGTATATGAACCAGCTATTTGTGAAAAATAGATGATAGCCAGTGGTGAAAAAAAGCGAAGTTCACGAAAACTTCCTGTTGCCATAAATAGAGATATATTTCTGCGTTTTTTCTGATTTTCAATGGTTTGATTATTAAGGGAATGATTGTTCGATTTTTCCATAAATATTATCTATTGTTCACTTGCCAAAAAAGCAAATTGATCTTTCAGGAGCTTCCCAAACTTCAACATATTGCATACTGATATTCGATGGAAGCAATTTTTTAAGTTGGCTAAATATCGCTTGAGTAATATGTTCAGTACTAGGGTTTTTTGTTTTAAAAAAATTCAGATCATTTCATTCTATTAACTGATTGTTTCATTTTCTCTACTAAGTCCTGTTCATCAATATGTAATAGGTGGTTTTCATTAAATAATATTTTACCATGCGTTGTGCTTAGACCTCCGGATCAAGTCCGAAGGTGACAAACGGTAGTCCAAAGGTGTCAGGTGGTGATTTGATGGCAGCCCCATGAATTGATAGTTTGACAGAATTTACCCTTTTAAGTATAATACTAGAAGGTATAATACTTGGAGGTATAATCATGATAAAACAGCCATTTTATTTTGGAGGAGTAGTTGGTAAAAATCACTTTTGCAATCGTACTTCAGAGATAAAAGAAATAAAACAGGATATTAATACCGGGTTAAATCTACTGCTATATGCACCCAGGCGATTTGGAAAAACATCTTTAATTCTAAAAACTGTCCAGGAAATGAAACTTCCATATATATTTCTGGATTTTATGAGCATTGTTGACACACAGGAATTCATCAATGATTATTTCAATGCAATATCCAAACAGTTAAATACCACTACTGATAAAGTCATTCATTTTTTTAAAAATGTGTTATATATCACACCGATGATCAATGCTGAATTTGATATGTATGGCAATCACACCTTTCATCTAAATTTTTCAAAAAATAAGTCCCATCTTATTCTAAAGGATGTTTTGGAATTGCCCTATCTATATGCAAAACACCATAATCAACGAATCGTAGTTATATTGGATGAATTCCAGGAAGCCGAAAAACTAGGGATTGAAGGAAAACTACGATCAGTATTACAGCACCATCAGGATTGGGTATCCTATGTGTTCTTGGGCAGTAAAAAATCTATCATGACCCGATTATTTTCCACTACCTCCAATCCATTTTATAAGTCTGTCAAACACATTGGTATCGACAAGATCGACGATACTCATTGGCATAGATATATTAAACGTGGATTTAACAAGCATGATAAAGATATAGATAAGCAGTATATCAATGATATCTTACACATATCAAATGGTTTTCCATATTATACGCAACAAATTGCAAATGAATTGTTTAATAATGTGGATAAGAAAGTAGAAGATGGCTACGTGGAGAATGCAGTGAAATCCATACTCAAAAAAGAGGAGGATTTATTTTTTAATGAATGGAGCCACCTAAGTCGGTATCAAAAAAAAGCATTAAAACTTTTAATCCACTGTAATGGTCAGAGTATATATAGAAAAGAAATTATGGATACATTTGATTTCAGTAATTCATCATTAAAAAAAGCAATTGATGGTTTAATTAACAAGGATATTATCGATATAACTGCTAAAACGTATTATATCCAAGATCCCTTGTTTGCTGTTTTTCTAAAGCATATGTAGGGACTTGCTATTGGGAATAGCAATTTGGGGATTATTCAAAAATGCGTGAAAATTGCTTTGGGCCTCTATCGAATCACTAAATACTTTAAGGCATAAATGCGACTAATACTTATTTGCCATATGTCTGCTAAGTGTTAGTCTCGTTTACTAGTTTGGCATCGAAGATTGGCGTTCCCAAGGGCAAGCCTCATCAACTCCCCAAGAACTCATTCACTGCCTGCATGGTTACTCGATTATCCAGCCATAATGATGCAATGTTTTTTCCAGAAGCTAGCTGAGTTTCCACGAATTTCATACCCAAATAGTACCCGTATTTATTGTATGGATTATTCTCACTAATCTGAAAGGGATTATAAACTGTTTTTGGCTCAATCACATGATGTCGGTTGCGCGGCATATTGGAAATCAATTGCCCATGAATCATATCACTAAATAATAATTTTAACTGTTTTTCATTTTGTTTAAATTTATTGAAAACATTCGTGCACAATTTCCAGAATGTCGAATCAGTGTGACGAGTAATGGCCTTTTAATAAATAAGGAGCATGCCAAGCAGTTTAAAAAACACGGCATTTTCGTTCAAATCAGCGCGGATGGTCCAGATGCAAAGCGTTATGATTTATATAGAGGTCGTGGCAACTTTGATAAGATGATAGCAGGCTGTGATATATTACATAAATATGATGTGCCATTTTATCATTTGGCTATTTTAAGCAGGCAAACGTCCAAATGGATTGAGGAATTTTTTCAACTTCCTAATCGTACACATGCACAAGCCATGAATTTTATGCGATTTGTGGCTACAGGTGAAGGCGCAAATCTCGAGAGCAGCGAACAGGATGGCATGTTAGGGGCTGATGAATTAAAGGATGCATATATTAGGATTTTGAATTCATCAGAAAAATCAGGTGTCCGTACAGCGACACATGATTCGCTATGGCATCTGATAGATAAAAATTTGGGAAGTCCATGTAATATTGGTTTTTCTGGATTTGTAATAGGAAATACAGGTGAATTTAAAGTATCCAGCCGATTTGACCATTCATTGGGCAATGTGATGTGTGAAAATATGGAAAGCATTTTTTTCAATCATCCTATTTTAAAGGACCTTCGATCTGGAAAAATTGAGGTATATTCAGATTGTCGCTACTTTAAGCGATGCCGAGGGGATCGAAATATGAGCTTTGCCACATGTGGGCATTTCTTAGGCCCAGACAAAGGGTGCTGGTATCAATTTCCACGAAAATAGTCGTAGTTGCTAGAATTTTCATAGTTTTTAACTTGCATAACTATCATAAACAGCTAATGATTTTTAGATGAAAAAAGGGGGAGATCATGAGGGGTTCATTTCAAAAATAACTATTTACGATGTGTTCTCACATGCCCATCAAAGGTATTGCATTAAGAGCAGTAATTAAGCTGAATAATATTAATATGGCATCAGATAGTACTACAAGCGAAGTGTGACATAATAAAAAAATGGATATGCCAGTTATGAATATCATTAATCCAAAATTAAAAGATATATGGCAAGTTGCTTTGGTTGTACAATGTACGCTGGGGTTTATTTTTGGTATCCTTCAATATATTACCTATGTATTTTACTATGACAAATGGGGAGAAAGTGGCACAGCCCTGTCTTTAGTTGTGGTCCTGCTTATTTTTATACGTATATTTAAAGTCATTTTAGAAGTGCCAACCGGTGCGCTGGCAGATTATTTGGGTCGAAAGAAAACAGTTGTTTTTGCATTTATGTTTCGATCAGTTTCGAGTTTTATATTAACATGGATTTTCTTTGTTGATTCGATTTCTATTACATTTACACTAGCACTTGCTGCTGCATTTATTTCATCCTTTGCCCAGACACTGTATAGTGGATCCTTTAATGCGTGGATTGTGGATTCAGTTCGAGAGAGAGATATTAAAGAAGGTCATGGTGCAATACTTGCAAAAGCCTATTCACCATTTATTGTCGCAAAAGTTATTGGTGCGGCCATTGGAATCAGCTTATATTTATATCATCGTGTTTATTTTGCCTTTGCATTGGTTTGTTTTTCATCCATTGTATGTGCAGCTTATTGTGCAGTTATAATGAATGAAACAAAAGATTTAGCATTTTATGATGGAAAATTGTCATTCAAAGCTGCAACTGATCGAATGAAAGATATTATTATCAATGGATATCAGATTACAATTCAAGCAAAAGGTGTATTTTACAATATTATTTTTTTCTCATTTACGATGGCTGTGATGTTAATTGTATTATTCTTCTGGGCCATTGCTATGAAAACTAATTTTGGCATCGAGAAGATGACGATTTATTGGTATATAGTCGTATTTTTCAGTTTTATATCTTCATATATGGGTTCTAAATTCATTACATATTTAAATAAGCGATATCTCGTAAAAAGTGGTGGGGCAATTCCGAATACAAAACTGTGGTTCTGGATGGTGGGTACCACCTTAATCATGGCATGTTCGTTAATTGCACTCGGATGCATAACATATATGGGATATCGTAGTATTGTACTATTTATTACTGTGATAGCCATTATTAATATAGGATATGGTTTTTTACCGCCCGCATATAATACATTGATAAATAACTATATTCCAGAAAAGCATTCTAAGGAGCGAGCCACCATTATGTCGTTTCAAGCAATGCTAACCAATATGATGTTGATGATTATTGTTTTTCCATCTTCTGGAAATATAGGCAATAATACGATAATTGCGTGGATTGTGCCAGGTATATGTTTGATGGTGATTACAATAATCGTGCATATACTCATGCGCCGCTATCAAAAAAGTATTGGTGAGTTGCCAAGTGAGAATTGGCAGGGGGTAAGTCCTTAGCTCTAAAGGGAGAGAGTGATGATTCAACGAATAAAGTACTTCCTGAATAAGTCGGCATACCATAAGCTTATTGTCATATTATCTTTAGTGATATCCTTTGTGCTGATTTTTTCCTTTGTCTTAACATTACTTTCATTGCGTCAATATGTATTGGAGACACCAGAAGTAGCTATTGGTGATTTGCTATTGTATCAAGCTATTATTCTACTTACTGTTTGTTTTATTACTGTTGTGATGACAATTGCATTTATTTTTCTAATTTCACAATTTGAGCGTAAACCCCTTAGAAAACTTGTAAAAGATATAGAACAAGCGATAACCCTTGCAGATCGATCTGTTCTTTTGAAACAATTTACTATACGCCAAGATGAGGTTGGTTATCTAGCTAAGAAATTGAGCCATGCATTTACAAAAATTACAGAGCAGGAAAAAGCCTTGGCACAAAAGATGAAGGAACAGGCGCTCGGAAAAATCGTCTCTCAAGTGGCACATGATGTGGTGAGTCCATTATCCACGATGAAGTTTGCAATAACATCTCTGAAAAAGAAAAAAGCCAAGCCATTGAATGATACGGATTGCCTCGACTTAATGGAATTAGCTCATCAAAATTTATCGGATATGGTGGAGGATCTGCTGGCAAAATATAAAGGAAAAGTCATTGAAGACGCTGTTTTTTCATTGCACCGTGTATTGGATGAACTAACGGGTGAGTTTCAAGCCCAAGATAGATATACAAATATAGTGTTTGATAAGGGCTATTATGAAAGAAGTATATTGCTTTATGGTCGACGATCTAAACTGCACCGTTGTTTTAGAAATTTAATAAAAAATGCGCTGGAGGCCATGGGAGAAAAGGGAACCTTGCAAATAAACACGTCGATAAAAAAAGACATTGTAAAAATAGAAGTCATTGATGATGGGCCGGGCATGGATAAAGAGGTGGCTGAGCAAATATTAGACGGACGTTATGTGAGCCGTAAAGCCAATGGGCATGGAATAGGGATGACGGTTGTGAGGGAGGCTGTGGATGAATTCAACGGACTGATAGACGTTGAGGCAAGTCAGAATCACGGAACGACATTTGTTGTCAGCATTCCATTGCCGGATGATAGGCTTTTGGATGGCGCAAAGTGCGATGATTTTTATGCGCATCAATTAACGCTTTGTGTTCCGAATAAGAAACCCATTCTAATCATCGATGATGATAAAGTGATATTGCAACAATGGAAGACATTTTTTGAGACCAATGGACTACAAACACATATATATGAATCCTATGAGCATTATGATGCATCAAACGCATCGTCAGGAGACGGTGTATCCGCAATAGTCGATTATAATTTTGATAACAGTGCATTTGATGGTCAAAGTGCCATCAAAGAATTGAAAATCCAAGGATTTGGTCCAATCTATTTATGTACAGCGGATTATTGGAAACCCCATATTCAAAAAATAGCTCACGAGTTGGATGTTACAGTTATTCCCAAGCCATTGCCTCAGATTTTGTTACAATAGTTCAATCTTTCAGAAAGTGAGTATTTATGCCAAAGTCTTCACCTGTTAAATTGTCCTTTCTACTCGTGAATGATGAATCTGGAATTCTTCTCATGACTCAATGTGTGCTAGAGGAGTACATGTCCGCGCATGGCATACACGCTACCTACCATACTGCCATCAATTACAACTCCGCCAAAGAATTGCTTGAAACGCAGCGTATCGATATCATTATATCGGATGTGAATTTAAAGGAAGCCAAGAATGGCTTTGATGTGATCGACATTGCTAAAACCCGATACCCTAGCATATCCTGCTATATGATGACCGGCATGCAGGAATATGAAATTGCGGATCAGCTTGCCAAGTACGATGTTAAGTGTCTCGCCACGCCACCCAGTGAAGAAGAGATTCAGGAAATGCTGAATGGAGTGGTGTCATTACAAATTGGCTGAAAACATACCAATATTACAACATTCTATGAAAAATGATTTTAATGATTCTGTTTTGAATAAATTATTGTATTTAGGTGTCTGAATAACGCAATCATTTTGAATTTTCTCTAATGGGGCTGTTGAAAAACGCCCATCTTCGGCATTGTCCAGCAAATCCAAATCGGTTACATACTCTTATGTATGCGCCCTCATTGAATTTGCTGTCTGCCTTGAATCTGAACATTTTTGAACAACCCCCAAAATTGCTATTTTTCAACAGTCCCCTAATATATAATATTCCTCTTGATTAATTTTACATGTTAATATGGATTGTGAGTCATTAACAATGATATAATAATATTTTGTTTGAGATAGAATGCTCTCAAAAAATGTGTTGTTATTGTTGGTCAGCTCTAAATTGGATTTAATGAGATGCCAGTTTTTTATGTTTATAATTTCTGATTTAGTTTTTTTTGATAACTTGATTTCTTTTTTGGATATTTGATTACAAATAGAGTTATAATTATATGCATCAAGAACATATTGTGTGTGTTTACTACTTAAATTGTATTGTGTGGTGAGCTCTATGATATCATTTTGATTGATATTTAATTTTTCCAAATTATCATTACAATTTTTAATTTTTTTGAAAAAATAATTAAATATTTTTAGTACAGAAATTCCAATTTCATTAATCAATACATGAATTGTATGTGCATATTTATCAGTCATAGATGCAATAAATTGTTGTAGATGAATATATTTATGAGCAGTAAAGGAGCTGTTTTTATAGGGAATTGAAAAATAATGGGAGTAAATGCGTGGTATTTTTTTTGATTGATCAATTTGATTTTTATGAAAGATAAATAAAGGATCTGATTGCATGAATTTTTCATTAAATAAAATTTGATTTTCAGTTTTAAAGAAAATATTACTTCCAGCTAGTATGCTTAACATATTGCATGAAATAGTTCCTCCAGAGAATATTTTGCAAGAGAATGCGAGACGAATAGTTTTTTCTAATTCTTTTTCACTTTCGCTGGGGAATCCTATGATAAATGAGTTTGTAGGGATTATATTGTATTGATTGCATAACTCCATAGCTCTGGCAATGTATTCGATTTTTAACTTTTTTCCAATTTCATTTTGAGTTTTGCTAGATCCTGACTCAATTCCAAAAAAAACTTTTTCACACCCCGCATCAGAAAGCCATTTTGCTATGTCTGGTGTAAAACTATCTATTCTGGAACTTAATTCGAACGTAATATCTAACTTATTTTTCTTAATTCCAGAGGACAATGATGCGATATAGCGTTGATTATATGTAAGGTTATCATGAATAAAATCAAATTGAGTAATATCATAATGTTTATGCAGATAGTTTATTTCTGAAATAACCCTGTCGATACTTTTGGTTCGATATTTTCTTTCCCAGACGAGCGAAGTTGTGCAAAAATTACAATTATACGGACAACCGCTGCCAATATAGATACTAGCAGTCTTCTTATTAGTAAGATAACGTTTCATATCGACTAATTCATAAGCAGGAAAGGGAGAGTTGTCTAAATCTTGAAGTAAGGGGCGTTTCTCATTTTCAATAATTTCATTGTTTTTGTTTCGATATATAATGCCAGCAAGCCCGTGTAGATTTTGATTATGAATTAATCGCTTAATTAGTTTTGGATATGTAATTTCGCCTTCACCAATACAAATGGAATCTATAGATTTATATTGTTCTAATGTTTCTTTTCCACACATGCTAACATGCGCTCCCCCTATAGTGATATGCAAATTAGGGTTTAAATTTTTTATTTCAGATGCAAGACTTGTTGTGAACATATAATTATTGCACATAGCTGTGATGCCAATATATGAGCATCCTGTGGATATGATATCCATTGCTGTTTTTTTTATAAATTCATATTCAATTTTATTGTTACTGTTTAAAAGATCATAATCCTTAATTATAATATCATGAAAACCATCATTTTCTAGTGCTGCTGCAAGTATCATCAATTCTATTGGATAGCTACTGGGCTCATAAATATTTATAGGAGGGCGAACAAGACAAATACAATGATTATGCATAAATTACCTCATATAGTTGAAATATCCATATTGCTAAATAAAAAAGTGCCTGTTGGGGATATAGAAAAATTAGATATGTATGGTTTTTTTAGAAATATACTTTGTGAACTAAATAAAGGAATAATAGGCAGTGTTTCGAATAATATGCCTTCAATGTCTTTAATTTTTTTTTCTCGTTGGAGAGCCTTGTCCATATAAATTAAAATTGATAACTGATCGATGTAATCATTCAAAGTATACTTTGTAAGATTGAATGCGCAAGGAGTGGCATAATTTTGAAAATAGGAAAAAGGATTATCGAAATCTGCTGGAATTAAGGAAAAGCAACTATCAAAATCATTGTTAGAAAGTCGCTTAGGAATTTCTTCAAGGGGTATTTTTTTTAATACTATTGTAAGTCCAAGAGCGTTGCTCCACATATTAGCAATAGAATTGACAATTTTCTTATTCGGATAGTAATCAGCATATATTATTTCAAATGTTTTAGAGTCGAGTTTTTTTTGAGCCGCTTTGTCCTTTTGAGGTATGACTATATTGCTTGGATTTTGATGATTATATCCATGTATTCCATATGGGATAAAGCCATTTATTTCAATTATTCCATTATAATTATTTTTACAAATTAAGCGCTTATCGATTGAATGGTATAGTAATTTTCTGACATTAATATCCTGAAATAACGGTTTTTCCATGTTGAGGAATAAACATTGTAGCATTGCGAGTGGTTGAATATGAAAGTCTGTATATTGTTTGAAATGAGGAATTTCTTTGTAAGGGAAAAGCGTATTGCATGTAATATGAATTTTTCCTGCTTTGTATAAGTGTAATTGCTCGTCAAAATTATTACATAGTAGAAATTTTATTCCAGAGATGCGTTTTTTATTGCTATTAAAGTAGCGTGGATTTTTTTTTACTATTATATTTTTTTTATTGAATTCATTTAAAATATAGGGGCCACTAGATATAATATTTTTTGGCATTATCCATTCTGAACCATGTGTTTCTATACATTTTTGAGATACAGGGGAAAAAGAAGAGTTAGTCAGTAAATGCAAAAGATGTGGTAAAGGGTGTGCTAATTTAATCGTTAATATATGTGCATTAAGTGCATTGACGCCAAGACAAGAAACATCTTTTTGGTTCATTATAATTTCTTCTGCATTTTCAATAGGAAGTGCGAGTTCTTTTTGGTAGCCGGATGAAACAAGGCGTTGAATGGTAAATTGACAATCATATGCTGTAATTAACTCTCCATTCGACCATTTTCGATTTTTATATAAATAAAAAGTATACAGTTCGTTATCTTCAGAAATTGTATAGTGGTCTACAATATTGGAGATTAAATTGTCAGAATTAGGATCAAAAGTGAATAGTGGTTCAAACAAAGACTGGCATATAATGCCACCCGTATAATCCTGTATATTTTGTGGGTCAATTTCAAAAGGCTGCGAATCAATAGAAATGATCACATAATTATCTTTTGGTGGTGGTGTGTTTGCATAATAATTAGTCATGTCTTGGCATTTCTTTTTCTAGATCGTTGATTAAAATATATAAAAAATATTCCAGATAGTCCTGAAAAAATAGATAAGTATTGAAAAATATATCCGATGTTAATTTTTTTTGCTAAAAAACCGATTAATGGGAATAAAATCATAATGACGATAGATTGCATAAAACTGATTGAAGATAGTATTGTGGCTCTTTGTTTAGAATTAATCTGTTTGTTTACTACCTTACTTGATAATAAGTAAATCAAACTAGACATGCTGTTTATTGCAATGAACAGAATAATAACGCAGATTGTATTTGCATATGGCAGTAGCAATAAACAAGGAGTTGCAATAAATGCGGGGAAGATAATTAATTTATTAAGTCCAAATGTTTTTTCAATTTTATGAGCGTTCATAAAAATTATCATTGATATGAGAGCATCAAAAGCAAAAACATATGAAATTATGGATTCAGAAAATCCAAGCTGTTTTAGCCAGATAGGACTGAAAAGATATAATGCATTGATAGGGGCTGTAAAAATGATTGTTGCTAGAATGAATATTAAAAATGTCTGATCTGCGAAGACATTTTTTGTGAATATGCATATATCGGTTATTGCAATTTTAAGGTTAAATTTATATTTCCGATTTTTACTTGTTTCATGATATATTTCTTTTATTTTTAGCAAAGGTATAATTGAGATGATTTGTATAGCTGCCAGTGAAATATAGATCAATTCCCATGAAATGTTTTTTAAAACACCTCCTATAAACATACCTATTATTGTGCCAGCAGAGATAAATATGTTATATAGACCGTTTGTTTTTGTAAATTGACGTTGCTCCTGTGAGGTTGCATTGTCATAAAGAAGTGCTGTATCAGCACCTGATGCTAATGCTTCGCTTAGACCGAGCAATATAAATAATAGCGAAAAAAGTGTGAATGAATTGACGAAAATCATTCCTATTGCATATACAGCAATTATTAGGCGAGATATAATTAGGCTGAATTTTCTGCCAAAGATATCCGCGATAATGCCTGTAGGAATTTCAAAGATAAGGATAGAAAAATGCAGGAAAGATTCAATTATGCCAATTTCTACAGTGGAAAGTCCTCGTTCGATGATATAAATAATCCATAATGCTCTGTCAAAAAACATAGCTGATAGTAATGAGGATATAGACAGCTCTAGGGTGGATTTGCTTGCCATTTTTTTTATCATAATCATTAGAGTAATGTAACTATCTTTGTATAAATTAACAATTACAGTTTTTTATATCTGTCTGAAATTGCGATATTTGATTTGTCTTAAAATCAAATGAAAATCGTGTGTTGATTGAGGGAATATCTGTTTGTCCTGTTAAGTATAGAATAATATCTTTTGCAAGAAGCGTAGATATAATTGTATTTGTTGGTCCAAATGAAGCTTTTGTTGGTGCACTAACTTTGTTTGCAACTTCTAGTTCTATATTGTTGGCAGGTTGATTTTCTTTTTCATTAAAACAGTTAATACAAAGTGTTTTTTGAGGAATAACCATTGGTCCCCATGATCCATTATTAACACCCACGCCAGCAAATGAAAATGGTATATTAGTTTCCATACAGAATTGATTGACTGTTCTTTTTATTTTTCTAACAGGTAAGTCTGCAGCACCGATAAAAAAATCAATAGAATGATTTTTTAAAGCTGTTTCACGAATGGCTTCTGAATCATAACCCTTATCAGCTATAAAATGTAGTG
>CAYZSU010000034.1:0-23007 GCA_964480565.1 uncultured Myxococcales bacterium
TGGACCATCGGATCACGTCCGATGGTGACAGTCTTTGCGTGATATTGGTACAAAATGCGCTGAATAGTGACCATTTTTTTAGAAAATACGACTTATGAAAACAAGTTTAAAATATCATTCTTTGTCATGGATTTATAAAAAGAACTCTCCGTTGTAATAATATTATCCACTAATACTTTTTTCCGCTGTTGCAATGCCAATATTTTTTCTTCAATGGAATCTTTTACAATCATCTTATAGGCAATGACATTGCGTTTTTGCCCAATGCGATGCGTTCGGTCGATGGCTTGACTTTCAGCTGCTGGATTCCACCACGGATCAAATAAAATTACATAGTCCGCTGCGGTCAGATTGATGCCGACCCCACCCGCTTTTAAGCTCAATAAAAATACTTTTACATTATTATCCTTTTGAAATCGATTAATTTCCGATTTGCGCTTCACCGCTGGAATGGATCCATCAATATATGCATATGGAAGTTGTTGTGCATTAAGATGTGTCCCAATAATCTTCAATGTCTCTACAAACTGTGAAAAAATAACAATCTTATGATCTTCTTCTAAGATTTCATCAATGGTATCTTTTAATAAATCAAATTTACTCGATTCAATCGCTGTATATTTATTACTCACCAATTGTGGAAACAAAACCATTTGTCGCAACTTTGTTAATGCCGCAAAAATCTCAATGGAAGATTTATTCTTACCATCGGCATCCATTTTCCCTGCCAATTGATTACGATAATACTCCTTTAACTCCGTATATGCCGTCATCTGCGACTCATTCATCTCTGAGAACAAGGTAACCTCTGATTTTTCAGGTAAATCAGTGGCAACATCTTCTTTTTTTCGTCGTAAAATAAATGGAAAAATTGTTTTTTTAAGCTGTAAAGTAGCCTGCTCATCTTTATTTTTTTCAATAGGAATCACATAGCGCTTTTTAAATTCTGATCGCGTTCCCAATAAACCTGGATTTAAAAAATCCATTTGCGACCACAATTCCATGGTATTATTTTCTATTGGCGTACCAGTTAAAGACAAACGATGCTGTGATTGCAATGCGCGAATTGCTTTATGTGTCTGCGAGGCTGAATTTTTGATATTTTGCGCTTCATCCAAAATTACATAGTCATAGTTCATTTGGTTAAAGAACTCTATATTGATGCGTAGCAAGTGATAACCCACAATAATAATATCATACTTTTTTAATGTTTCGATATTTTGTGTTCGGTTATTGCCTAAATAAAGCAAATGTTTAAGCTTTGGCGAAAATGTATGTATTTCATGTTCCCAATTGGCCATGGTTGTCACTGGCACAATGATCAGCGATAGACCCAGTTGCTTGGATTCCTTTAATGACTGTAAAAAAGCCAACGTTTGAATGGTCTTACCCAACCCCATATCATCTGCCAAACAGCCATTGAGTTTATATTGATGTAAAAAATGCAGCCAATTATATCCGGATTTCTGATATTTTCGCAATTTCCCTTTAAACCCCTTTGAATTAGGCACTGATTTAATCTTTTTAAAATCCTTTAGCTTATCCCCTATGCCCTTTAATGTTGCTATCTCATCCCTATTTGACAAGCTATCATATAACTCGTCAATAATATGAAAATTTGTCTTTGAAACTGCCAAACGTCCATTTTTCCCAAACCCTAAGGTTAATAATCGATCTAATGTCGCAATATCATTTGGATTAACAATGGTGTACGTATTACCTAACGATACCAATCCATGCTGAAACATACTTGTATCAATAGAAACAGGCGTCGTATTGCCCTGATTATCCTCATGCACCACATCAATATCCAACCAATCGATTCGAT
Source organism: uncultured Myxococcales bacterium (assembly GCA_964480565.1). GTDB lineage: Bacteria > UBA10199 > UBA10199 > 2-02-FULL-44-16 > JAAZCA01 > CAYZSU01. Next base: position 1,829 of record CAYZSU010000034.1, read on the forward strand.
CCTTTACTTTAAGCGTAATTTTACCATCCCGACTAATACGTTGCTTGCTTTTATGAATGCGAAGCTCAATACCATAGTCAATCAGTTTGCGGCCATACTCTTTTAAAAACGTATATGTGTCCATATCCTTTGCTAGCAACATGTCAGTCTGCAACCATCTGCTATCATAGCGTACTTCCACTTCAAGCGCTTGAAGTGAATGAATAAAGGCATTGACCTTTCGTTCATAGTTTTTATTTCGTTTAATTCCAATATAGGCTTCTTCTGTTGATTCAATAGAGCCAATAAAATCACCTTCCATTATTTTAGATATTTCTTTTCCCTGATAATCAAATAATAATTGGACTTCAATATCAGGCCCGTTCTTTTTCAGCTCCAACAAAACCTTCGGTACAGGAGAAATAACATGGACGGGTTTTCTATCAAAACTGATAGAGATCCCTTTATATTTTTTCTTGCTAAAATGCGATTCTAATAAGTCAATATCCTCTAGCTTAAAATTAAATCGTAATTTCATCAGACTTTTTATAAAATAGGTTAAATTTTCATTAGTTTTGCAGAATAAAAACAACCCTGATTGTGTAATAATAAAAGTGGATCCACCATTAATAACAAGCATATCACTGGATGTTAATGTATGCCTGTCACCATCATCCATTTCTATCATTAGATTGGGCTGGTAAAGAATTTGATCATACTTAAATCGCAATGTAATGTGAAGATCGGCTCGGGCAAATGATCGATAGTGTAGCAATGTATAGTTGCTACCGCATTTAACATAAACATTGTCCATTTTAAACTCCACCAAAGCATGAACAAACTGCCTCAGACCATTCTTATAACTATCACAGTCAAGTAATTGTTGGACAAATTCTTTTTCCCTCTTGGTAATCGGTTCAGTCAAATGCTCTCGTTTAAATTTTGTAATGCGGCCTAAGCCACCATTGTTTTTTATATATTGAAGAGATAGTGAGAATTGTGGATAAAGAAATGGCTGATCCAAGGCATGGTAGATATCTCCCTCACTAATCACAAACACCAATCGGTATCGTTTTTTTTGTATTTTTGCAGGCTTAATTTCCATATAACCTGTAAATTGTTCAATCAGATGCATTGCATCAAAGGGCTCAATTGAAGAGGTTGACAATGCGAACACTTTTTTTCCCTTAAAATAATCCTTATTCATCACAATGGGATTATCCTTAGAAGTTAATGAATCATAGTGAAAAAGTACTGCAGCAATATGCTCACATTCATCCATACCTGAACAATCACACACTGCATGAACTGGAACCCCTTGTTTATTTAATGAAATTTTCACAAAACATTGTGATTGACTCAAATCTAATACATAGGCAAGAAGCATATCGTCTAACTGTTGAAAGTTACTCACATTACCATTATCAAAATACCACTGACCCTGCTTTAAGATCATTGAATCTGTAATATAACTATCCGCATAACCCATAATTCACCTATTTTTAACATTCCCAAAATATAAGAATTTCTCTCAAAATACTCAATTTCAAGGAAAATCTTAATGGCATATGACTGTATTTGCTTGAGAGGAATTATCATCCAATGGACGTCTGCTATCATGGGGCTCTGTGGGATAATGCCAAAAACTAATTTGCTGCTCGCCAAATTGCCAAGAAAGACACACTTCCTCCCCGTCCAACCAGGAATAAATTCGGACAATACATGAGTCCAGATCATCTAATTCCAAACCCAATACATAGAATTGATCAAGCAAGTCCTTATATTCAAATGATAATTCCACAATTTCCTTTTTATAAGGCCCGTCCATTTCACTTGAATGATCGTCCTTTACAATCAAAAGACTCGCAAGGTCGATGGATTGTTCATTGGCACGGATATAAATGGAATTAATCGACTGTTGAATATGGCATAGCTGGGAAAATAAATATTCCATACGCGGAATCAAATCATTGGCGTCATATAATGTATAGTATTGTTTGGCATCAATAATTGGCGCATTGATCAACATTACCCATTCCCCTTTGATAATGTAATCGATGATTGTCCCTGATATTTACCCTTTTTATCCGCATATGATATGGCACACACATCCTCTGCTGCAATAAAAAGCAGCTGTGCAATACCTTCATTGGCGTAAATACGTGCAGGACATGAGTTCGCATTTGAAATTGCAATTGTAGCAAACCCTTCCCATTCTGGCTCAAATGGCGTTATATGAGAATAAATACCGCTTCTCGCATATGTGGATTTTCCAAAACAAATAGTCACCACATCACGTGGAATTCGAAAATATTCAATAGTTCTGGCAATAACAAAACTATTGGCAGGAATATCGCAATAATCGTTCGTTAACGTCTGAAAGCTGGCAGGATTGACATTTTTTGGATCAATCAGTGATATATTTTCATCTGGCTGAAAGATTTTAAATTCACGATCAATGCGAAAATCATACCCATACGACCCAACACCATAAGAAATACCCTCTCGAATCTGCTTATCAGCAAATGGCTCGATCATCCCATGTTCCAATGCCATATTCCGAATCCATCGATCATTTTTTACGCCCATAGTTGATTTCCTCGCTAGTTAAAAAAACTGCACAACCTATTTAAATGGGCATTTTTCATTCGCCCTTAATAGGCCCGGTTGTAATGAAAATACCACCAGAGATCAAGCATTTGAATAACTATTATATTTTGTTATTTTTTAATAAGTTAAACGTTTTTTTTCATGCAAATAATAAAAAAGCGCTACTACCCTGTTGAAGGATAATAACGCTTTTTTTTAAGCTCTTTAAAATCTACACATCGCGGTCTTTAATTGTTTGGCGATTGTTTCCTTTAGCACGCTTTCCTGCTTTATCCAGTAATTCTCTGACAGCATCAGACAATACATCAACTGCAGATTCAGAGGTTTGAAATCCTTTTGACTTCATGTACTCTTTTACTTTGGATACCACTACTAATGTTTCTTTTGCCATTTTTCCTCCTTATTTTGTTTTTCTGTTTTTGAATATGCATAATCAAAAGTCAATTTATTTATCCATATAATTACATATTTGAATGATCAAGTATCAACAAAGCTATTTAGGGGATGCCCTTTAACCCATATTCTATTTATTCTTAAACCATGCAATGGCCTTTTGCAGGTAGTCCCACTATAAATCAATACGACCCAACCGTGGCAATAATCGTGTACTCCGACCAAAGCACAAAATATCCAGCCGGTAAAGTGCACGTGTTGCCACAATATATAGCAAATTCTGAGCCGCTTGATCACCATAGGCATACTGATTTTCAGTTGGATTTAGAATTAATACATTATCAAACTCCAACCCTTTTACTTGCCGACTATCTGTAATCGTAATGCCTGGGCTAAATTCAAAATTATCCTCTGTTCCTAAGCGAATACCACCGATACGCTTATGCCACATAATTTCAGCCAATCGCTTTGCTTGTTTGGGATGCCGGCAAATAATCGCACTATGGGAATGAGGATGCTCATCAGTGCACTCTATTAGCCATTTTTGAATGATGTCTGGCTGAACTTCATACCCACTGCAGGCAATAAACCGACAAGTGGGGCCATTTCGTTTGGCAATCCATCCATCCTGTGTTGTTTTTCGACCATACAACACATGCGATGCCACATCAATGACTTGTTGCGTGCTTCGATGTGATACAGTTAGCTCAATCGGTTGAAAACCGCATAACCCCGCATCATCTAAAAACTGTTTCCATCCGCCAAAGGACTTAGTCATATGCACTTTTTGCGCACCATCCCCTACCACAGTCACTGTTTTATCTTGATCCAATGCATTCAAAAGTGAACGTACTTCAATGGGCGACATATCTTGAACTTCGTCAATGACAATATGATCACAGCAATGATGTGTGTTCATTATAGCAGACCGAATGGGGTAATATCCCTCACGTGCAAATATCAAGTTAAACAACACTGGCAAATCTAACGATGACACAATGCCCAACTCCGACTGCTGCTTTAATTGCTCTGAAATCATACGCCAATGCAATGCATTGACCTCTGATTCAGACACAAAGGCTAAAAAGTGCATATAGTCCTGCACATAAGAGTTGGAGCCTCTATTAGCCCGGGATTGCACATAAGTATGAATTAAATCCATGCACACCCGCGAACTTTTAAACATTGCCATTTCACGTTTATTGATTGAGTCGTCAATGGTCAACCCTGGGCATAGTGATGCCGCTAAATTCTGTGCCCACTCGTCAAATGTGGCAATGGTAACACCCTGAATACCCAACTCCGGCAATGTATTTTGCACATAGCGCTTCAATGCATTGCTATAGACAATAACCAAACATTTTTTTGGATTTAAACCTGCATTATCCTCATGAACTAACCATGCCAGTCGATGAAGTGCGACAGTGGTTTTACCACTCCCTGCAATACCTTGTATAATGACAGGTAAAGTCGCATCATTGGTAATAAGATCAAATTGCTCGGATGTAATTAATGATAAAATCGAAGGCAAATGACCGTCATGACCGCCAGACTTGGATGTTATATCATCGCGCGCTACAAATACCCAACCCTGATCATTTTTTTGAATCACCCCTTCAGGTAATTCTATAGCCAATAGCGTATCACCCGATCCCTTATAACCTCGGCGTAATTGAATTGTGCCTGTACGCTCTCGTTTTTGTATTATCTCTGCAAATTCCTCATCCTGTTCATAATTATAATATAGCTGGCTAATGGGGGCTTTTCGCCAATCAACAATGCGCTGTTTGGGAAAGCTCATAGTACCCAGTAAAAACTCAACATCGCGATCATCCTCTTTAGTGATCACACGTGCAAAATAGGGCTGTTCAGATAAGCGTTCATAGTCTTGCCGCATATTGCGTCGCAATTTACTCAAGGAATGTGCAACCGCTTCATCGCTAGCCAAACTAACCTTTACTTCGTCATTTCTGGAATTAACTATTTCCGCAGTCAATGCACGCGCCTGCTCTGAATCCTGAGCTTCATTGCGTCGCGTACGAACAATTTCATCGTTAATGGCCGCATAAATACGCTTCCAGCGCGCTTCTTCATCCATGGCAATATCGTTAATTTTCTCAGGCGTTAATGTCATAATCGCTATCTCTTCTCACATAATTTAAGAATAATATTGTGTACGAAAGCGCTGTTTCATAGCTACTTTGCGTGATCTTGACAAGCCAATTCGTCATTCAAATTATTTTTTTAAGAAATAAAACTGTTCGTAAAACTCCTACCTGCCGTATTATCTAGAAACTCCAGTTAAATTGCTATTTTGTGGGTAGTTTCTGTCTAACGATAACCCAGAGAGTATTAAAATATAGGCATGTTTTCTTTTGTGCCAGACATTGAGTCCGTACAACCCTGCCAATGCCTGGCACGAAAAACTACCCACTATTGACAATTTCCAACAGACCTTATTGAATGTGGGCTCACTTCATTTTAAAAAATCCAGGTAATATATGCGCGTCATACATGTAAGTAATTTAAAAAAAACATTTGCCTCCAAAGTAGCTGCAAATAATATTAGCTTTGACGTTAACAAGTCTACCTGCGTAGGTCTTTTAGGCCCCAATGGGGCTGGAAAAACAACGGCACTATCCATGCTCACAGGTCAATGCAATAGAGACCTATCTGAACAGACCACTGTGGATATTTTTGGATTCGACCCAATCAATCATAGCGCTGCAATCAAATATATCACTGGCATTGTTCCTCAAGTGGATAATTTGGATAAAGAACTGACAGTCGAACAAAATTTGCATATATTCAGTACTTTTCATGGACTATCAAAAAAACAACGCCTTTTGCGTATCAGTGAATTATTGGATTTTTTTGATCTAACGGACAGACGGCAATCCCCGATAAAATCACTATCTGGTGGCATGCGACGCCGTTTAATTATTGCAAGAGCCATGATCAACTCTCCCAAGCTACTGATCCTCGATGAACCAACCACAGGCCTAGATCCACAAGTACGTCATTTAATTTGGGATCGTCTTCACCAGCTCAAACGGCAGCAGGTCACCATATTATTGACCACACATTATATGGAAGAGGCCTATGAAATATGTGACAAAATTATTATCATGCATGAAGGCAAAATCATTCAAACGGGTGCGCCCCGTGAATTACTCCAAAAACAAGTGGAACGATATGTAATCTCTGTAAGCCAAAGTAAATTGCTTCAAGATATACTACCGGACATCGATCAAACACAGCTTCGAATTGATATGACGCATGAGCACAGCCTGATATATTGTAATAATATTGAAATACTCCACTATATCACAGATCGATTGCCCGTAGGATATGCATATATTCGAGAAGCAAATTTAGAAGATTTATTTTTAAAAATCACAGGGCGGATGATCAATGACGACTAATACCAATCCATTACCATTATTTTGGCGATTATATAGCGTATGGTTTCGTCATTACACGGTTTACACCAATCATTTATTTAGCAATGGATTTCCACCCTTTGTTGAGCCATTGATTTTTCTTTCAGGCATTGGCATCGGCATTGGCTCATATATTATTGAAATGGACGGCATTCCGTATATTCAATTTTTAGCTTCTGGACTCATTGTTAGTTCAGCAATGTACACTGCTGCATTTGAGTGTACATATGGCACTTTTATTCGCATGGATTTTGATAGCAATTATGATGCAATGTTATCATCACCCATTTCCCCTGCAGACATTATCATCGGTGAAATTATTTGGGCAGGCAGTAAGGGGATGTTTTTCTCTAGCGCTGTAACGCTAGTACTGACTATCTTCCAGATCATTTATTCACCTTACTTGCTGTGTATTCCATTTATCGGATTGATTACAGGTATGATGATTGCTGGGATGTCATTGATCGTCACATCGTTTATTCGAACGATATCACATTTTGGATTTTACTTTACAGGATGCATTACACCCATGTTCTTTTTTTCAGGCATTATATTTCCAACCAGCCGACTACCTACGTTTTTACAACCTATTGTCGAAATACTACCACTGTCACATATAGTAACAATAGCAAGAGCCAGCGCAACTGGCACTGGCTCTTGGTCATTACTGTATGATATTGCCTACTGCATCGCATGTATTGCATTAACAATGGCTATTGCTGTAAGACGCCTTCGAAAGCGTCTCATCAAATAAAAATCAGTCTATTTTTAATAATTCAACATCAAAAATAAGTCCTGCATTTGGCGGTATTACATTTCCAGCACCACGAACACCATAGCCAAGCTCTGCTGGTATATGCAGTACACGCTTATCACCTACACGCATGCCCAATACACCTTGATCCCAACCTTGTATCACTTGCCCAACACCCAACACAAACTGAAATGGCTGATCGCGATCCACAGAACTATCAAATTTTGTACCGCGCGCGCCCTTATTGTCCAACCAGCCAGTATAATGCACAGTTACTTTTTGACCTGCTTTAACTTCATCGCCTTTTCCCACAGTTACAATTTCAACACCCAAACCACTTTTTGTTTTTTTCATTTCTGCCATGCTATTGCCTCCAAATAATACTGTAATGGTTAATACTATTAACATTATATATGCTGACATACAGCCTCCTTGTTACGCGTCTATGCCATGAGATTAGCAACAATTCAAGCACTTCTGAATGGAGTTATTGAAAAATAAATTGCACCCCCTGACAACTAATGGCACAATTAAATAAATGACATATCAACTAATCACCACTCAATCTGAATTGAATCAACTTAGCCACACAATTCAAACCGCAGATATCATTGCTATCGACTTGGAAGCCAACAGTCTATATGCATATCATGAAAAAATATGCCTCATTCAACTAGCGATTCATTCACACATCTATATTATAGATCCTCAAGCAAATATAAACACCTGTGCATTATTAAGGCAATTGCTTGATAAAAAATTGATATTTCATAGCCCAGATTTTGATTTACGTTTAATTTGGAAAGAATACAAGATACGCCCCAATCAACCTCTATTTGACACTCAGCTTGCCGCCCAACTTTGTGGCATTAAAAAATTTAGCCTAGCCAATATCGTACACCAATTTTTCGGCATTCAGTTATGTAAAAAAGGTCAAAAAGAAAATTGGGGTAAACGACCGCTAAAGCAAGAGCTACTAACTTATGCGGCGAATGACACTCGCTACCTTATTCCATTATATGAAATTCTTTCCGGTCAACTCAATGAGCTAAATCGCATGAAATGGCATGATAGTTTATGCAATCAACTCATCGAGCATATTGAAAATCAAATAATCACAGAAAATAGTGATATATGGCGATTGCAAGGTTCGGGTCGATTTTCACAAAAGGAACTCGCCTATTTAAAGTCACTCTATTTTTGGCGAAATCATGAAGCGCAAATAAAAAATCGGCCATTATTTCATATTTGTCGAAATGCAGCATTACTAAAATTATCACAACACCTGGCAAATCAAAATGATACATCCGCATTTATTTTAAATTCATCATTACACCACTTGCATGCGGATCAAATTGAACGGCTATATAATGCAATCAATAGTGTCAATGATTTATCCCCAGATGAATACCCAGAGATCATTCGATCACTCCATAAAAAACGGATATCTGATGGCTATAAGAAAAAATTAAAGAACGCGATTACTCAAAAATCCCTCGAGTTAAATATTCCAAGCTACTTACTTGCTAGCCGTGCTCAAATCAGTGCAATCAATCAATGTCGTGCCAAGTCAATACAGCATCTAATCGATATATGCCATCTATTGCCTTGGCAGGCGGACATTATTGCCCCCCTCATTAAATGTATCGACAACCTGGTTATTGAAAAATAATATCCATTAATATATGAAGGCTATTTGTTTGATGGTTTCCACTTACTGATAACCCTTGATCTCCAAAATATAGTTCATGAATATCAAAAAGCGCCGGCAACTCATAATGATTTAGATCATCCCCTAACAGCATCTCTATAGCACCAGGAATTGTTTTTGTAATCGCCATATCTGGAGTAGAAAATATCCCTAAGGCCATACGAATGAGTTGGTCCAAGTTAGCTTGTAATTTTTTACCATCAATTATTGTCGCATTATTTGCCATGATTGGCATCATCATAAAATGAGATTGATCGCCCAACAATTGCGCACGTATAATACGATTTCCTGAACTATCCGCATCATCAATAGTTATATGAACACCAAGAATCATGGATAAGTTAAAACTGACCAGAGGATCATCCCATGGATCAACACCATGGCCACGCATAGAACGAATGGCTACTTTCCCTTTTTTCTCTTTCTTTATCCTTGGAAAATCACCGGGTAATTTTTCTGCAGCATCATTTGTCTTCAATGCATACATATGCATTTGCAAGTCAGACAATTGAAGTTCTACAATAAAACTGTCACCCGTCACCTCTGTATCCGGCCACTTATCAGGATCACTAATCACAAGACGTGGCGCAAATTCAGGATTACCTCGAATGGAAATCATAATGGGATCTTTATCATCCAAATACCCATATTGGCTGGGTACTTGTCCAAAAATATGACCGCTACGAGGCCGTAGATTGCACAATGCGCTTTTTTCATCACGAAGGCCCGGAATAGGATCAAAGTTTAAGCATTCATCCGTAAAATTAAATCCCATTTTTTCAAAAAAGAGCTCATGAATATCGATATCAAGCAACCCTTTTTTCGACTTTCCATCGCCAATTGTTGTGGATGCATATAAAAATGCATTGATTAAATCCAAATTTATCATCCCATGAATATCGCGATCTCGATGATTTAACTTAGAATAATCCTGTGAATCTTGAGAATAAATAAAATGCGCATCATCATGAGTATCTTGCACAGACACAGAAATATCTGCAGTTGCACTCAGATGTTTTTTATTAATTTCAAACATATTTGTCATTTTAATTTGAATGGGTAAATTTATAGATGGAACTATTTCATCAAACAACCCATCACAATCTGAACAATCGCTTGCCCCCATTGGAACGTCCATATTAATGCCATCATTGAATGCCGCACTTAAATACATTGTCCCTGAGCAGTAAATTTGTTTATTAATGGTATCTAAAATACTTTCTGATACAGTTATCACTTGATCACCCAGATTATTAAATGCCTTGCATGCTTTTTTGGCTTTGTTACTTTTTGTTAATCCTATCTCACAGTGAAAGAAATGACCGTATTTAGTTGCATTGCCCAAAAATCCATCCGGCACTATGAGCGCAGGAAATCCTTCACAATACTTATTATCCGAAAACTCACCCAAATAGGACTCTGCCGGAACATAGGCACAGTCATCGTATTTAGATCCGAGGATTAACCAGTTGCCATATTCCTGACTGGGATAAATACGGATAGGTAATGACAATTTATGAAAACCTATTTTTAATGGCAAGGGTTCCTCATTGGCCACACCATCATGATCAAAATCAGGACCTAGGTAGATTAAAAATTGCATATCCTGAATATCTACATTCATGGAAATAAGATCATCGTCAATTTCAAAATGTGTAATATCCACATGGCCCAATTTAAAATCATTTCCTACTGTGATAATATAATCGCTCTCTTGAACCTCATTTGAGCAAAAAGATGGTGCAACCGATGACAGCACCTCATCCTGTCCTTGATTAGCCGCACTGTCACCCTCTAATGACGACTCCTGTGATATCGACTGATTAAGTTTCATATCCAACAGTTGTTTTAATCCATTATTTGTAAAAAATGACTTTACATAGGTCATCATCATTTTTTCAATCCATGGGGAAGAAATATCCAGACCTAAGGCATCTGATATTGTAATTTGATGATCGCTATCAGACAAATCATGCCATGCACCCCAGTAAAATTGCCATGTTTCATGAACATTATATTCAGGGCTACTAATAGTGATTAAATTTAATCCCACTTGAGGATCTAAGACTGTGTCAAATATATTGTTCTGATTGGCAGAAAGAAGTTCTGGTTGGTTCTGATTAAATCGAATGGACACCTGATTAGCAAGTGACCCTAATTTAAATTTAAATGGAATTTTGGGGTAATCGATCGATGATAAAAATCGTGTATTCACATTAGGGGATATTATTTGAAATGCAGCTTCCTGTTCATGCACTTGATTGTTAAATGTAATCGGACCTATGCTCGGACAATCAGGACTAACCGCATCATTGCATATGGATACTGTAATTTTATTTTCTCCTGGAATTACCGGCACGCCCAGTCGAAACAATCCTGACCCGCCCTGTTCGGAATTTGTATGGCATGATATCACTTTTTGATACCCACGTTCAGACACAATATTGTTTTGAGCCATTATACTCAAGCTGCCTGTACTTGCGCCAATAAAATCACAAAAGGTACAATCACCCAACATATTCACATCGATATACACATAATCGGAGTCTATAATATTTTCATCATAAATATTGGGCGTAAATACAATTGAACTCTCTGTTAATGAAAGGGGCATCACTTTGGAAATTTCTATTTTTTCCTCACTGACTTCACCATTTAAACGATTTGCAGAAACAGATATTGTATATGGCCCATACTCATTTAATCGAATATTAGTTGAAAATAACCCCTGATTATCCAAACAAAATCCTGATAAGCCATCTTGCCAACAATGCGAGTTATGAGAAATATCTGTCGGCACATAATGAATCTCTTTTGTATAGTTATGCTGTAAAGCAACTCGAATACTCCCTACCACATAATTATCCCGATCAATTGTTCCTCGCACTTGAAATAAACCTGTGGCCACACCAGAATTTCCAGGTGAGTTCACGCATAAAAAACGCTCTCCCATAGTGCATGTTCGTGAGCCCCGTGGAGTTGGTGCAATACATTTGAGATCAGATACTGAATGTAAATCAGGAGAAGTTTGATTTGTTTGATTTTGATATTGAGCATCATTGGTTTGATTTAAATACATATGAGTACTTGGCGTAGCTATCGTCTTAGCACTATCCGTTAATGCATGATTATTCCACCATTGGCTGATATCCTCCAACATAGACGCATGTACCATAAATGAATTTAATATTAAAACAATTGACCAACAGACAATAATTGATTTATTTTTCATGAACATCCCCGCATATCGATTATTTTCAACAAAACCACTCTATATTATCGCCTCTATCATGAAAAAGTTGCGTAAAAAAGACGCATTGCAGCAATATTTTATTTGGAATCATTTAAAAATGATACCGCTTACACAGAAATTTTAGATATTATTCAAGAATACTCAGATGGAACTACACGCAAATTCAATGAACGCACATATGTACAAGCATGTAACTGAATTGAATTTGGCTTTCCAACCTGCGAATATGGGTGTTCCCAAGGGCAAACCCTTTATTTTAACTGAAATGCAATATAAAACCCGGCTTGGCCACGTTTCACATAAAAACGCACAAAGCTATTTTTGCTTAAAGATGACATGACTTTATTATATTTGGACAGTGTTTTTATTTTTTGATCATTAATTTCCAAAATAATATCGCCTGCTGTCAATCCTGCATCGGATGCGACCGTATGTGATGGCACATCAGTAATTACCACCCCTTTAAATGATGAGGGAACATTAAATGTACGGCTATTGTGCGGTGTAATCTCCTCCAACTGCAATCCCAAACTATTATTTGAATGAGGTACGGGCGTGGCGTCCCCTGGCAGATTGTCCATCGATCCAATAATCACAGATAGGCGTTTTATCTTATTTTTCCGAATAATACTCAATATTACTTTACTTCCTGGCTTTGTGCGCTTCACATACAAGGACAATCCTTTGGCCTTAGTCACTGGATCACCATTAAAATGCGTAACAATATCAGCACGTTTTAACCCTGCCTTTGCTGCAGGCGAATTGTCGTATACATCTGTAATTAGCGTTCCCTCTTTGACTTGAAATCCAAAGGACTTGGCCAAGTCAGACGTCATTTTTTGTATGGACACACCCAACCATCCGCGGGTCACTTTGCCTTCGGATAGTAATTGTGGCAATAATGCCTTGGCAGTATCAACTGGAATTGCAAAACCAATGCCTTGAGCTGCTGAATGCACCATTGTATTAATTCCAATCACATCACCATTCATATTAAATAATGGCCCTCCGCTATTTCCTGGATTAATAGACGCATCTGTTTGAATATACTTGCCATAGCCACCACCCACAAGGCGTCCTTTGGCACTGACCACACCTACCGTGACTGTATGCTCTAAGCCAAATGGATTTCCAATCGCCATCACCCAATCGCCAGGTCGCATGGCATTCGAATTTCCAAGAGGCACATACGGCAAGCCTTTAGGGACATCTATTTTAATCACTGCAATATCCGAATACATGTCCTTACCAATTATTTTAGCCTTAAACTCACGACCATCTGACAAGGCAACAACAATTTCATCCGCATTTTGCACAACATGGTTATTGGTTAGAATAGTTCCATTCTTATCAATAATAAACCCGGATCCCAAACTACTTTCCATCCGATCTTGCGGTATCCGATCACCAAAAAAATCTTTAAAAAAATCATGCATTGGATGTTGTCTACTTCTACGACTACTATAAGTTGATCGAATGCGCTTCTTTATAGAAATATTAACAACTGCTGGCCCTACCTTTTCAGCCAAATCTGCAAATGACGATGATCGGGGCTGAAACCAAGCCACTGGTTTCATCTGAGCGGCTATATTATTTTTATCCACCACATGCACACCGTAGGATTTTGTGGCACCACCGATGACAACCAGTAATCCAATCACAATACCAGTAAGAATTGTTGATACACCAACCACTCGCAACCGAGTCATTTGATTTAATTTCATAGTTATACCCTTATCAGCCATTATTTGTTTTTTTCAAGATACATCATTCGCAAATCATATAAGACTTTATCCAGCAACTGGCTTTCATGCTCTTCTAAATTACCTTTTGTCTTCTCTTCCAATACCCCCAAAATATCAATGGTCTGCTTAGCCAAAGGCAAGTCTGTATGAACAGCCTGATCCGAAGGGTTTGGAATTAAACCTAAATGCACTTGTGCAGATGTAGTTAGAGATAAAACAAATGTGGAAAAATCAATTTTTGGCAATGACTGACTGTTGTCTGCCGTATCATCACTCTGAGCGCAGGATGGATTGTTATCTGGCTTGACTGCCGCACCTACCGTATCAGTCTGTGCATCAGCACGTACAGATCCATCATCATTGAATCGTCGTTTATCCGTTATTTTAATTTCATTTTCTGCATTTACATTCTGTTCATCTGTCATTGATTTTCTCCTTGTAATTTAATGGCAAATACTCAGTCCCATACAATGTGTCAAGAGCTTGCCCATAAAAGTTCCACTTCGATTGATACTCTCACCTTAAGCAAATCTCCAGCATACAATTTTATCACTTTTCCTTTGCGGTTTTAGAAAAGATCTCATAGTATCTGCCACCATGACTATATGGAAATGTTTTTTACATAATCAAGTACAGTACACTTTTTTTATTATTTTATTACTTATCGCAAGTATGTCTTGCAGTAAAAACCTACCAAGGATGGGTTCTAAAACGCCTTCGCAGTTATTTAACTCCTGTGTAAATTTATCAATAGATGAAAGCTTTGACCTTGCCATCGAATGCATGGAAATTTTCAAGTCCAAATTTCCCCATACTAAATTGGCGCAGGAAGCAGAGCTGCATATTGGTGATGCCCATTTTGAACGAAAAGATTATGATTTTGCAATTGAATCGTATTTATTTTTTTTAAAACAATACCCGTATCATCAAAAAGCAGATTATGCCCATTATCGCATTGGCACCGCTTATTTAAAAAAATCGCCAAAATCCATTGCCAGAGATCAAAGCATGCTACCCAACGCATTGGATCATTTACGTATAATTACGCGCATGTACCCCAATAGCTCATACATAGGCCTTGCTCTTAATAGCCTTCACGAAACAAAAAAACGCATTGCCAAACGCAATCATTATATTGGCCGATTTTATATACGCACTGGCCAATTAAAAGCAGCCATTCCACGCCTTAAAACAGTCGCATATGAGCATCATGATAGTGGCCTTGCGCCAAAAGCATTGTTTTTACTGGTTCAATGTCACATTAAATTAAATCAATTAAATGCAGCCAAAGATGCTTTTTCAATATTGGAAAGTCGCTATCCTGATACCAAAGAACATTCAGGAGCAGAAAAAAAATTACTAAAAGTAGCGACTCAACAAGCAAAAAAACAAAAATAATGGAGGCGATTGATGGATAAAACACGCGAACTCATTGAAATTGGCAAACAATATTTTCATAATAAAGATTATTCCAAAGCAAAGGATTGCTTAAAAAAAGTAGTATCTCAAAAAAATAAATACGCGGATGTCTATAATATGCTTGGCGTTATTGCACATATTCAAGGAAATTTTGGATCTGCCATCGACATGCTCGAACAATCGCTGAAACTAAACCCTCAGTACTCCGAAGCCATACTCAATCTCGCCATCCTATATAATGACCTTGGGCAATATAAAAAAGCACAAAAATTATATACTAAATTAGATACAGGTAAAAATAAACGTGTACGTCATATTGAACCGGTGCTTTGCGGCAAACTATCCAATATGCACGCTGAATTGGGCGATATATACCAATCCATTGGCGAACAACCTTTGGCAATTACAGAATACGAAAAAGCACTGCAATTAAATCCAAGCTATTCGGATATTCGCACAAAACTAGCTCAGGCCCTTCGTGAAAATGGTAAGTTTGATGATTCATTGCTCGAATTAAAGAAAGTCATCAAGCAAGATCCCTATTATGTACCCGCCTATATTCAAAAAGGTGTCACATTGCATACAATGCAAAAAAAAGGTCTTGCCATACGCGCATGGGAAAAAACATTACACATTGATCCTAAAAATCAAACCGCTAAAATGTATTTACGCCTAAGTGCTGCTATCAAAGAAAATAAATAATGATCATGGTATTTGTGTTTAAAGGGACTGCCCTCAAAGTAGGCAATTTATGGGATTGTTCAAAAATGCGAAAGATTCAAGGCACCACAAATCCGCGGGCTGGAGCGTATATGCAAGTACGTGAACGCCCACGGATGTAATGGGAAACACCGAAAATGGGCGTTCCAAAGAACAACCCATAAAGGATTTGCATGACAAGCGCACATCATGAGGATCATACAGAACTAATCGATATTACTGATATTGATGCTGATCTTTCAGATAAAAAAAATAGCCCTACAAGTCCACAATATTCACTTCAATCATCTACAAATAAACTCGTTCAAACCCGATATGCGTCTTTGGGCGAACGTTTCAGCGCCCTACTATTGGATATTGTATTAATTTATATATTATATTGGCCCTGTATGCTGATATATCGCAGCATTGCGATGGACACTCTTTATGGCCCAATTCCTTTGAAATACCCACATGGTGCACTTTTTCATTCATTATTTGGATTAATTATATGCTTATATTTCATATTATCCGAATATGTTTTGCATGGCACCATTGGAAAACGTCTATGCGGATTACGCATTTATTCAAAATACACCTCTGATATTGCATTTACTAGTATATTATTGCGCAATATCGCTCGATTAATTGATATTGCGCTTGCCCCTCTAATCATCCCTATTTGGGCATTGGAGCGAAATGATACACACATGCGATTGGGAGATTTATTGGCTGGCACAGTTGTCATTAAACAATCACCCACCTATGCGCAACGCTCTATTTCTATGGAATTGATTGCATCCACCAGTAAACGCCTGATTGCCGCATTGATAGACAGCATGCTATTTATCAGCTTTACAGCCGGTTATCTTTTACTACTTACCCATAAAATGCCTCTGTCAAGCATGCTCCTTCTAGTCTATATACCTGTTGTTGGTTTTACCTATCCCATCATACTTGAGACATTTAGCCAAACAACGCCAGGCAAATGGATTTGCGGGCTTCGTATTTGCCATGAAAATGGACAATCACTGACATTATCAGCCAGTATTATCCGCACACTGTATCGCATCATTGATAGCAACCCATTGGGATTATTAAGTATTCTAACATCTATCAGACATCAACGCCCAGGGGATGTTGCTGCAAACACTGTTATTATAAAAAGTTCGAGACAATCCAAGGGATTAGTCAGCTGTATTATTGCATGCCTACTTGCAGGTGCATTCCTATATGCTGGGTTCAAAAATGAAGACAATTTTCTCTCTAGTTCTTTTCGCATTAACTTCCTACCAACAACATCCACAACAACCCGTGCAAAACCATCTAAAATAAATCGCCCATTATCATTGAACGAATTTTACTTTACCAACTCGCGATCAAAATCCGATCGCACGGGGCAATATCAGGCAAAGGATAGCGTATCCATTTCATTTCATATTGCCAATTATCATATTGTCAATCGATCTGTCGATATTGCGGTGGATTTGGGCATCGGACTTCCAAACGGTGACATGGCATTATCCATGAAAAATTTTGCCCAATTTAGTGGCAATGTAAAAAGTCGCGGCCCTATTGAATTCAATAAGTATTCGTTTAACCTCCCAGAAAATACCCCGGCAGGCCGATACTCCATTGAACTAACAATTCACGACCGAATTCTTAAAAAAACAATAACCAAACGTCGTTTTTTTACTGTGACACCCAATCAACGAGAAAGAATGCTCAATCAAGCCAAAGCAGTGAATAATGCACTGCCAGCATCTCAAAAAACACCTAAGAAAACAAAACCTAAAACAGTTCATATTCGCATTGACGGCGATGACGATACGGATCAAAAAAATCAGGATATCAAGGAATTTGGCCCGATTATTATCGATAAAATCGACAAACGCCGTACATTTTATTAATAAATAAAATCCATTTCCATAGAAAGTATTATTTAATATCAAATGCAGCATGCCTGGCACCGTAGATGCAAATGGGCATTTTTTGGGCACTCCCATTATTCACGCAACAAATTCAAAAACCATCCGATAATAGTAGTAACGGAGACAATTATGAGTACAATATCACCTGCAACCATTAAATTCGCAGATATTTCAGCTGAAACCAAACAAACGTTCATTCAAAAAGTAAAAAAATTGGGCAATGTATCTGATCAGAAACTGGATATCGATCAAAATGGCACAGTGGAATTTAAGGAAACCTTATTTTTCGCATTAACTGCCAAAAACTGGAAAACCTATTTGCCTGCACTCGATATAATCGGAAAGAATCTTCATCCATCCGATCCGAAGCATTTGCCGGATAAAATCAAAACACGCATTGCTACTATTACACAAACAATCGATAATAAGATCAACCTATCCCAGGATGATCCCAAATATTGCGATGCCTTTATCCCTGAATTTCTGGCACGTGGCACGCCCACCTATGAGCACGGCGGCCTGTGCTTTGGCTATCCAAAAGAAAGCCAGGGATATACACGAGAAGATCCTAATTTTAATGCCACACAAACATTTGAATCCTGTCTTATTTATCAGGATAATCTTGCACCAAAGCCCTTTTATGGCACATGCTCTGAACGCACACAGGTCTTGGAAGCCGCACTGGCAGCAAGTAATGTTCCTTGCCAGATTGATGCAAATATAACGGAAACTCATATTTATCCCAGCTATAAAGGACGTTCTCTAGATGCATCATCAATTGGCGAAATCGGCTGGAAGCAAATTGTGCCATCGGCTCTCGATTATTATAGTTACAATGATAGCGATATAGGACGAATTTTCAGCCGATTTGCACCTGAACATGCGATTGATTATCGTAAAGCAAATCGATTATTTAGCCAAGGAAAATGGACAGCTGCCTTGAGCATATATGATAGGGCTATACGCCAAACACCCAAACAGTTTGGATTATTTAAGATGCTAGCAGATTCTACACTTCTACAGAAAACGCCACAAAAACAGCTGTCTCTTGCTATAAAAATCATTCAAAAATGGCCGGATAACCCCTATTCACAATGGCCACTACTTCAAGTGCTTTACGCGCATATTCCTCAAATCCCCAAAATGGCAAAAACCCTCAAACGTAAATTACCTAATAGCGGATTATTCGAAACCGCCATGAGCATACATGCCCGCTTACAAAACAACCCTAAGAAAACATCCCAGTATTGTAATCAAGCATTGGTTAAAAATCAAAATAATATCCCTATGCTGCAACATAAAGCTTATTCGCTCATGGAACAGGGAAAATTAGCAGATGCGAAGCTCGTCATCCAAAAGGCAGTTGCAATAGCGCCTAATTGGCAATTCAATCACACCATACTCTCCCAAATTGCCATTATGGAAAATGATATTCCAACAGCCATGCATGAAAATATAAAAGAAAGCACCATATTTGCATTTAATCCAAATAGCCAACTATCCTCTGCCAACTTATATTTATCCATGTTTCATCCGACACGAGCACTCCACTCGCTTCAGCAACATTTGAGCAACTATCCTCTAGACCCCACTGTGCTGATGCTGCAAAGCAGTGCCAATTTAATGTTAGGACATGGTGATGAGGCAAGACATGCTATTTATAAAGCCATTCAATTATCCAGAGAAATGCACTATATAGATAATAGCTTATCCCATCAATTGGCGATTGTAGAGCTCGCACAAGGCAATATTAAAAAAACCGAAGCTATCATAGCATACTTGCCTGCTAAAACAATATACACACAAGCACTCATACTAGACATATTAATCACAGCGAAAAAATTAGATAACGCTGAGAAGCTATTGGCAGCTATAAAAAAACAATTTCCACTATCAACGAACATACATGAGGAATATCGCGCATATATTCATATGGCAAAGAGTGAGTGGGACAAGGCAGAAGCCATCTTTGATTCACGCATTGCAAAAAACCCACTCGATCTGAATTCAAAATTAAGTCGAATACGGATTCATCTAGAGCGCGGCTCACTGATCGATAAAATCAAAGCCTATCACCAATTATCCGAACTTAGCGAGCAATTTCCATACGTATATGATATCAAAACATTGATTCCCCAATTTCAACTGCGCATAGGAATGTATAGCCAGTCTGTTAAAAGTATCGACTATATGATGCAAACATTTCCATTGGCCAAATCAGATCTTAACCTTCATATAGCAAGCGCTGTCGCGCATTTTAAGCTAGGCCATCATGACAAGGCCTTGGAATCTACTTCGATTGTCATTGAAAAACTTACTCAGGAAGGCATATCCGCTCAAACCGCCTATGCACTTGCGGCACGCATTCATTTAGCGCAGAATGATATTTATCAAGCAAGGCAAGCCTCTAAACTTAGCCAACAATCAAAAGCATTACCTGCAAACATGTTTCAGGATATGATTGACTTTGATACACTTTCAGCGGATATCCACGCTATGGAGGCAAAAAATGATAAATAGTCGCCCTTAAGCGCAATATCAGACCTATTTAAACCGAAATAAATCAAAAAAATCGATTTTTGATACATTTATGTTCAATAAAACAGAAACTAGCGAAAAAATAACAGCAATTGGACTCAAGAGCAGGCAATGCACGTCGCCTTAAGAAACTGTGTCGTAATTCAAAATTATTTAAAAAGACTGTTTTTTGTCAGTACCGTGCATCTCAATCTAGAAAAAACAAAGGGGCAAAAAGTGGCGTAGTTTTTTTACATTAACGCGACAACTACCTTGACACATACCGCTGCCAACCAATGGTCCAGGGCATAGTGTAGAAACAGGTTTGCAAGTATCGGAGAGAGTGGACCGCCTTGCGGCGTCCCATTCTTCTCTTTACGCATGTTCTGAAGTGGTATAGAAAAAGTAGACATCGTTCATCACAATGATGATGCAGTGTTTTCAATAGCAATCCATGATGAATATTATCAAACAAACCTCGAATGTCGTATTCCAGCACCCAATCTCGATCCCAACATCGCTTACGCGTAACTGTGATCGCATCGTACGCTGATTTCCCAGACCTGACGCACCACATGGATACGGCGTCTCCCTCAACGCTCACGACAACAGTCTGAAGCCAATGCCGCTTGAGGGTGGTTTGAAGCCAGCCCCTGCAGGCAGACTTCGGAGGGCCTATCCTCCATCACTTCAGCAGCTTCTCATGCTGCACGGTTTGATTCCTG
>CAYZSU010000035.1:0-22868 GCA_964480565.1 uncultured Myxococcales bacterium
GTAAACCCTTTACCCCTTTTCACCCACGCGCTGGGCGCGTGGTACTCAAAAACGGAGCTTCAAATAGATTTGCTATTGAATATGGCGATCGCTTTGATCTTAAATAATCGCAGTTACACAAATTAGTTTACAGATTCTCAATTGAAAATAAGAAAATTATAAACAGACCAACATATTTTAAGCTGCATTTTTTATTACCTCAATTTTATTAAAAGAAATCTCCATAGGATAATTATAATTCAAGTTCTAATGCTCGCCTTTGGCGGCGAGGGTTCAAGTCAGCATCAAAGCAAAAAAAAGGGCCCCTGTTGGGACCCTTTTTCTTTGCTCCGGTGGCCAGACTCGAACTGGCGACTCGCTGATTAACAGTCAGCTGCTCTAACCAACTGAGCTACACCGGAATATGTGGATACCGTCGTTACCAACACTACTTGCAAATGTAAAGAAAATTATGCCATTTTCCCATACAGACCCATACTTATATCCTGTCGATTCCATCCCCCTTGACAGAACCCATGATTTTCTTTACACGCTGTAAATTGCATTACTTAATTCGGGGTGTGGCTCAGCCTGGCTAGAGCGCACGGTTCGGGACCGTGAGGTCGGAGGTTCAAATCCTCTCACCCCGACCATTTTTATAATACCAATATAACTATTTTAGGGACTATTCAAAAATACCCAGATGCCCCCTTGTATTTACTCATCCAGTCCACTACATTCCCAAAAACCGGAGGCGCATATGGGCGTATTCATCACATTTGAAGGCATTGAGGGTTGCGGAAAAAGCACTCAAATCAAGCAACTTCACGACTATTTAACCGAACATAATTACAAAACAATGCTTACGCGTGAACCTGGTGGAACGGATATTAGCGAAGCCATTCGAAAAATACTGCTCAATCCTGATTTTTCAAGCATGGCGCCAATTACGGAATTATTGCTATATAATGCCAGTCGGCACCAACATATTGCAGAATGCATTCAACCCGCACTCGCAGATAATATCATTGTACTCTGTGATCGCTATGCAGATGCCACGAGCGCATACCAAGGTGCGGCACGGGAAATTGATGCACATATTATCAATTCATTGCACAATATTGCCACCCATAATTTAATGCCGCATATGACTTTTTTATTGGATTGCCCTGCAGAAGTTGGATTGCAACGCGTATCCAAGCGCATTCAAAGTAATACATACATAACCATTGATCGACTCGAATCTGAAAAAATAGAATTCCATCAGCGTGTACGACATGGCTATTTAACTATTGCAAAAAATGAACCGAATCGATTCCGTGTCATTGATGCACTTGATTCTATAGATAATATTCACACACAAATTATCGACTATGTTCATCATATTTTATAGGAGTGTCTATGACACATATCATCGGGCACAACCGTATAATCTCTCAATTATTTCAAGCCATTCAAAATAATCGATTGCATCATGCTTATTTACTTTCTGGCCCCAAAGGCATTGGCAAGTATACAATTGCACATTCATTTTGTCATTTTTTATGCTGTAGCAATAATTCCTTATCCAACAAATCGCCATGCAATCAATGCCCTGCATGCATGCAATTTCAAGCACTGACACATCCGGATTTTCACCTGATTTCTACAGAGAAAATGCGAATAAAAATTCAAACAATTCGTGAACTTATTGAAAAACTTCACTATCACAGCCACTCCGCCAAGTACAAATTAGCACTCATTGACGACGCGGAATGCATGACTGAATCTGCAGCCAATGCATTGTTAAAAACATTGGAAGAACCAACGGGCAATACTATTTTCTTTCTTATATCATCGAATTCCTATCAGCTACTGCCCACAATTCGATCACGCTGCCAACATATTCGATGCGAGCCATTAAATATTGCTAATATGAATAAATGGCTTTCCACGCAGGATAATATTCCAAGCACAAGTGCAGCACGCATCATTAAACTTGCAGATGGATCGATTGGCCGTGCCTTGGAATTAGATACGGATTTCATCACAATTATTTTAGATCGTTTTTTCACATTACTCGGCCATGCCAGCAGTGCAGATATCATCGACACATCGCAAACATGGGCATCATTTGATATCACGCGCATGCCACTGATTTTTGATATCATTGCCAGCATTTATCGCGACATGCTATTATCTCATATTGACCCTCAAGCAGCTAATTTAACTCACCCAGAAGTATGCAAGCAGCTTCGCTATCCCATTGACTGGATTGAAAATGCCATTCAACTCATCTTACAAACAAAGCAAATGCTCAGTACGCATGTAAATAAACAGTTGATGTTTGAACAACTTCTGTTTAGCCTAACAGGCTATAATGCGTAGCGCTGCTATGCTAAACTAGAAATGGACCGCACAAATGACAATGGATACACAACCAGATAGTCACGAGAATACACTTTCCACTCCAGACAAGCAATCATCACTGTATACGATCGGCATTACCTATCGATTGGCTGGAAAAATATATACGTATTTATGTCACTCCGACAAATATACGATTGGCATGCAAGTCATTGTAAAAAATGATAAAGCAGAGGTAATTGCCAATGTCATTACAGCACCCAAAAAATGCGATTCCAATATAAATAAAGAAAAATATCGTTATGTACTTCGACAAGCAAGCGAGGACGATATCAACCGACATCATGCACTGCGCGAACAAGCACTATCCTATAGTGACACCTGTCAGAAAAAAATTAATGACCATCATCTCGACATGAAATTAATTGATGCAGAAATTACAGAAAACGGAAAAAAAGCAATTTTCTTCTTTTTTTCCGAAGAGCGTGTGGACTTTCGGCAACTGGTTAAAGATTTGGCCAGCCACTTGCGAATACGCATTGAAATGCGTCAAGTCGGTGCACGCGATGAAGCCAAAATCGTTGGTGCTATGGGACCATGCGGCAAAGTCACTTGCTGTAGTCAACACTTACGGCAATTTCAATCCATTTCAATTTCATTGGCTAAGCAGCAAGGCTTGGCACCTAACCCCTCAAAGCTTACCGGCATGTGTGGCAAGCTGAAGTGTTGCCTGGCTTATGAAGCAGATGCTTACAATGAAATGCGAAAAGGATTACCAAAGCTAGGTTCAGCAGTGCAAAGCCCCAAAGGACCTGGCAAAGTGGTGGACATTAACATTCTAAAACAAGAATGCGGCGTTCAACTTTATGGTAGCAATACAACTCGCTGTGCATGTGCGGAGTGTCATACTCTTAAAGTCGAAGAGCGCGATCAAATATTAAATGAATTACGCGAAAAAAATCAAAAACAAGCCGCTGATCGCGCTGAAAATGCTAACAAAAAAATGCATCGACGATCCAATCGAAAAAACAATGCAAAGAGTAATGTCGCAAACAAAAATAATCAAAAAAGGAACTCAAGAAAAAATGGACCTCAAAGCAAAAACAAAAAATAAAGCATTTTATATCACAACCGCAATCGACTATGTAAATAGCAAACCCCATATTGGTACAGCTTATGAAAAGATCGGCGCGGACGTACTCGCTAGATGGTACAGGCTAAATAACTATGACGTCCACTTTCAAATGGGCAATGATGAGCATTCCATCAATGTTTGGAAGTCAGCCAAGGAAAAAGGATTATCCTCCAAGGATTATTGCGATCAAATGCGTACTCAATTTGAATCCACCTGGAAAGCGCTCGATATTTCCTATGATGGATTCATTCAAACATCTGATGCATTTCATGCAAAAGGAGTTCAGGCATTGTTCCAGCGTGTTCTGGATAATAATGATATCTATCAATCCAATTATGAGGGATGGTATTGTGAATCCTGTGAAGCATATTTAACGGACAAAGACTTAATCGACGGTAATTGCCCGCATCACAATACCCCGCCAAAATGGCTAAAAGAACATAATTACTTCTTTGCATTATCCAAATACACAAAACCATTGATCGATCACATCAAGTCACATCCTGAATTTATCATGCCTGAGGTCAGGCGAAATGAAATCATGCGATTTTTGGAAGATGGATTGCAGGATATTTCAATATCACGATCATCATTTGATTGGGGTATTCCATTACCAAACGATTCATCGCATATCGTCTATGTGTGGTTTGATGCGCTGATCAACTATATCACTGCCATCGGCTATAATACGGATATGACGAAATTCGATAAATACTGGCCCGCTAGCATGCATGTCATTGGCAAGGATATCACACGATTTCATTGCATCATTTGGCCGGCCATGCTCATGAGTGCCGGAATCCCTCTACCCAAAACAATTTTCGGCCATGGATTTGTGTATTTAAAAGGCGAGCGTATGAGTAAATCGCTTGGCAATATCATTGACCCCATGGACATTACGCACAAATTTGGTGCAGATCCACTTCGCTATTATCTCATGCGCGAAGGGAGCTTTGGCAGGGATAGCGATTTTACATGGGATCACTTTATGGAACGCTACAATGGTGATCTCGCTAATGGCATCGGCAATTTAGTGAGCCGAACCATTGGCATGGCCACGCGTTATATTGATGGGCGAATTCGTTCTGTAAACACCGCACCTACTCAGCTTTCAACTGCTGTAAATCAATTGCCGCAAGCCATTGCCGCATACTTGGATCATTCAAGCGGCGACATTGAATTTCATCGCGCACTCACATGTATTTGGGATATTATTGCACTCGCAGATAAAACCATCAATGACGAAAAACCCTGGGGCTTGGCCAAAGAAAAACGCTTTTCTGATATTGAGCAAATTCTTGCACAGCTATCCGGATGTATTTACGTTATTGCAATCATGCTATGGCCATTCATGCCCAAAACTGCCCAAAAAATTTGGGATCAAATGGGATTTTCCGTATATGGTGATATTAATAAACAAGATATCACAACACTATCCGCACAATTGGCCTATGATATTCAAGTAATAAAAAATGATGGCATATTTCCTCGCATAGAAAATGATCCGCAAAAAACCACTGCGCTCAGTGCCGCTGAGCCGAAGAAAGCAACGCCCCTCAAGGAGACTCCCATGACAGATGACAATACACAGATCACAATTAATGATGTTGCCAAAGTGGAACTTAAAACAGCGGAAATTTGTGAGGCTGTATGCGTGGACGGCACGGATAAATTAATGCAATTGCAAATTAAACTCGGCGACGAATCGCGCCAGATTATTGCAGGCATTGCCCAACATTATACTGCAGAGGAACTCATCGGCAAACATATTGTTGTGATTGCGAATTTAAAACCCGCAAAACTGCGCGGCATTGAATCCAATGGCATGCTGCTTGCCGCATCCGATGATGACATGATATCCATTCTCACACCATTAAAACCGGTAAAAAGTGGCTCTAAGGTAAAATAGTATTTAGCAATACATAAAAAAATAGGGGCAATTAGCCCCTATTTTAATTCACCCGATTATTACTGTATCATTCCATACCCAGCACATTGATTAATGTATTTATCGTCTGATGCCTACTGACATTATTATAATAGTTACAGGATTTATCCGCATAGGACATGAAATATTCCCTTAACTTAGACCTCACTGATTCCACATAGTCTTTTGTGCCGATGATCACATCATTTTCATGCACCATCATATACACAGCCTGTGCCACGCTCAATTCATCACCGTGATTCGCCTTCATAAAATATAAAAGCACTGCGCCCTCAGGTGCGATTTCTTCAGCCGCATCGACCAGTGATTGCCATTCCTCTGGGAGATGTCGTAAATTTCTAACATCATCCTGCCATGCAAGTTTATTGATAATATCCCCTTTACCATGAACCACTATGGCAAATGTTTGACATACACTCGGTTCACCTGGACGATTCTCACGGATAGAATCCTCCTCTTCAGACACTACAGCAGGCTCTTCAGGCTCTGGATCAGCGGCAAGTACTTCATTATTATCCGCGCTACCACGTCTCCATAATCGATCCAAGGTGCGCGCCTTTGTCATCGGCGTACCTTCCTGCGATTGCCCGCGAGATTGTACAAGATCGAATCTACCTTCAGGCACTTTATTGTTAGATATTAGATCACCCTCTGTCCCAGGCACACGAACAGACCATTGATCCATTGGATTTTCCAATCGACCATTGAGTGGCAGTGATTTTTGCTTGAGCGCTATACGATGACCATTATTAACGATATATGGATTACATGCTATGGATACCTGATAGGTATCATCTTCAATAGAGCTGTACGGCAATATTCGTGATAATCCATTATAAAGCGCCGTATAATTTTCAGGCATTCTGCGAAAACCATCTTGAATATCCGACCAAAGCATCACTCCCGCATTGCTCGGTTGTGGCATAATTTGATCCAATATATCGCAGCTATTTAACGGTTCTACTGGCATACACGCAGGATCATCGGGGGTTTCTTCACAATCGACCACAGGTTCCGATGTACACGCAGGATCATCAGGAGTTTCCTCACAATCAATCACAGGTTCCGGCGTACATGACGGACCATCGGGAGTTTCTTCACAATCGATCACAGGTTCCGGAGTACAAGCAGGATCATCTGGTGTTTCTTCACAATTTACAACAGGCTCCGGCGTACATGACGGATCATCAGGAGTTTCTTCACAATTGACTGCTGGTTCCGGATCTGGAATTAACTCCCCATCATCACAACCCATTGACCACATGCCCAAACATGCAATCATTATAATAGAACCAATAATCATCATCATACGCTGCAGCATAATGCCTCCTTGAAAGCCCCCAACAAGTTATAGTATTAATAACTAGCAATATTCATGCCAGTATAAAAAACTTATAACACATTGATAATTAACGATTCCTTAGATAAACTCGATGATAAAATAAGAATGATTAGTATCAAAATTATGACATCTCTGGGTATTATACGCCCCATACTGCCGTATGGAATCTGCCCTCAAATACCACTATTTTCAACATTTTCAAGGATACATACATTGACATATGTACTTACATACGCAATCGATACAAAGAGATATTCGAATGGACAGATCACTAGGCAGGCCATAAACATCTGGAGCTTTAGTTGCTATGCTACTAATCATTGACGGTTATAATTTTATTCGACGCATCCCCCATTTTGCAGCCATTGAACGCGAACACGGATTGGAAGATGGCCGTTTTGAAATGCTAATGCCTATCGAACATTATTCGGCTGAGCAACACTATGACACGCATGTTATTTTTGATGGCAGCAATGGGCCACATGTATATCATGGAGCTTGTTCCAAACAGGAGCGATTTCAAGGCATAGACATTTCATTTTCAAAACCACGCGAATCTGCGGATATGCTGATTGTCAAATTAATCAAGCAACGCGTCAAAACTAATCGCGCTGATGGCATTTCTGAAAGCATTATTTTAATTACCGATGATTTATCGCTTCGTGATGACGTATTTTCATATGGTGTATTTTGTAGATCCACTTGGGAGCTATATGACGCGATGACATCGCATCATATGATTGCAATATAGGGAAAAGAAATGTTCAAAAAAACACCCTTTTAAAATACCCTTTGAAATGCTTGCTTTGAAGACAGCCCACTTATTTCTTTTTTGATTTCTTAGCTTTTGATTTCTTTTTTTTCACAATGCTTAATTTGCTCACCTCTTTGGAAGCCGCATCGACCTCTCTATCCAAGGCCTTTACTTGCTCAATAATTTCATCAATGGATGCATTGCGTTTAATACTGCTCTGCGCAGATTTATCCAGTTGTGCATAGGCTTCCTGTCCCAGCTTACACAATAATTTATACCGCTCCACACGGCCCTTTTGAATGATCACATGCAATTTAGCGGCATGTGCAGTGGACTCGGCAATTATTCCCGCTTCATGTGCACCATCTTTTAACAACTGCAATCCCTCGTCAATCAAGGCTTTGGCTTTTTCATGAATATCATCCCATTGAGGCATACGATTCTCCTTTGTTCATATGAATATCTATTATAGCACGATTTATTTAAAAATTGCAGACTAAACTATGAAACTGCCCTAGCCAATAGCCACGTTGATCAAGCGCTTAATGCAATTTATTCCAACAACACCGCTTATACGCCCGTCCACTACCGCATGGGCATGGCGTATTGCGGCCAATGACCAGTTTTGATCTTTCATCGATCACATCCTCTGGAATATAATCCGGCCGCGTTTTATAATCCTCATTTTGCCAATGCGCTTGGCGCTGTTCAATCGCATATTGTTCATAAAATGTCAGCCAATCGCGTAAATAATCATCCAATCCCCGCCTGGGCATGG
Source organism: uncultured Myxococcales bacterium (assembly GCA_964480565.1). Classification (GTDB taxonomy): domain Bacteria; phylum UBA10199; class UBA10199; order 2-02-FULL-44-16; family JAAZCA01; genus CAYZSU01. The sequence goes on from CAYZSU010000035.1 coordinate 8,283, forward strand.
ATAATTCTTCGATTGCGTCCTGCACTGTAAATGCTTGCGGATAATCGGGGTAGTTTTTGCTTCGATTTTCCTCAGACTTGGCAAAACCAATAATATCGCTTCGATAATCATTGCGTCGTAAATCCAAGAGCACAAATGCCGCACTCCGCCTGGCACCGATTTCCTCAGACTTATCCTGCAATACCTTACCAAAATGAAATACCACGCTTTCTTCCATTTCTGGATGGCGAAGTATATATGATACCAATGCTTCCATGGCAATTGTACGTGCAGACCATCCAGCGGTGATATCGTGTAAAATACGAATCAAATCATCATAGACCAAATCACCCAAACTGCCCAATATGGATGGTAAGTCCTCTAATACCCATTCATTATCATAGGCATCCGCCCAACGAATGGCAGTTAAAATGGAATTGACCACGTCTTTCGTACCAATCGCACCCAAAATATATACTGCATGCACAGGACCCCACCATTCGGGTAAATCCATAATCCATGCATTGCGATCCATGACAATCTCTTTTAACAGTGGCAATACTTCACTCGATCGCCGGCAAATTTCATCCACAATTTGTCTAGGCAAATGATCTTCTTGTACAAATAATTGTTCGATTAATTCCTCATTGGACATTTTATGATAATCTTTTTTAGCCATAAACCCTCAAATGTTCTTTTTTGTAACTGGTCAGTGTGTTTGATGGACAATCCTCTAACCCCATTTAGGGTTGTCATTGTCGAACTTGGACAATCCGGAAATAACAACCGCTTCCTAGACTATCGGATCAAGTCCGACAGTGACAGTCTTTGTGCGACATTGACACAAAACACGCTGGCCAGTTACTTTTTTTTAGAATATGCCCTAAATAATTAGCAACTTTATCCTGCATACTACCGATAATATTATCATGAAATATATTATGGAACTGCCCACAAAATACCTATCTTTCAACAAACCCATTATTTATTTCATCCTACTTAGCATCATCTATTTACTCACTCCACTCAATGCATCTGCGCGCAACCATACACATCCGGCAATCTCAAAATCAGTGTCACAATCATCAATAATTGCATCCACACAAAAAACACCTGCAGCCATAATGTCTACCATTAAAACATGGGTAAGCCACTCCTACAACAAAGAACAACATAGCGTGGCACTTCCTATATCTCCGTTACAAAAAAAATATATCACTCCATCGATCATTATAAATCCAACATACAATCAATACGGTATCAATTTTCATTTTTCATTTTAGAACCGTCTAAATACCTGCTTAACACAGACACAATCTGATTGGTCCAAAAAAATGCACTTGCACACCACTCATAGGCAATATCCAATTGCGCATTAACTCTGCGAATGGGATCCGTATCCTCATAGATCTTATAGGTATGGCATGATAATAAAAACGTATTGGACTGCATAAATGCATTTAGCAAATGATCATAAAATCGCGATGAATCAGACTGCATTGTGTCTAAAAACACCTGATATTCATTTAATAATTTTTTTGCATCATCCATTAATGTGGATGGGTGATCATGCGCTATCATTTGCATTAATCGCTGCATCATCACATATAGTTCAGATGCATAGTTATTGGCGATGAAAATAGTTTTCTCAACTAGTCCTAAATCAATACTAACAAAGTCTGCACAGGATATAAGGTCCTGCAATCGCGCCACTAACGGTTCATCATTCTTCTGTAAATAGCCCATCACATCAGGGATAAAATCCGCTGGACACATCCAAGAGGCCCCCTGAATAGAGGCGCCTGCCGATTGATCGATCACATTAATGCAATTGATATTATATCGTTGAATTTGTTGAACTAAAAAATTTAAAAAGGATTTCCAAAATAAATTAGATTTAATTTTTTCCCCATTATTTCCCATCAAATAAATCGACTTATCGTCCATATCATCCACATCATTTACATTGCCGCGTGGATTATCATCGGCATGAGTATGCCCGGTTAAACGATCAAATGCCAAGTCATGCCCCAGCAAATAAATCGACCCACAACCCATATGATGCAATATACTCAGCCCCATATGTGACACACTAGTGCCAGGATAATGCAATGCGGCATCCGGATAAAACCATCGTAAGATCGGACTATTGGAAACCATCATCATCCTTGGCCCCTGATGCAAGGCACGCACATCTGCATGTACAAATGGATTATACAGCATGATTGTATTACTCACATCATAATCATGCGTGTAGTAGGCAGAGATAATTTTATCCCGCTCCATCGAACATACAAAATGCGGTTGAATGTCATGGGATAATAATGGCACCAATGCAGAATCTGCAGCGACAATAACGATATCATTTTGCACCTCTCGCAAGCGATCATAGTGCGACTCCAATGATGGCCCAGTTCCTACTAAAATACCCGGTTTCCCAGCAAATACACCCGCTAAATGATTGGCATCCATGCATGTATTCGACTCATTAATTTGCTGACACAAATTAACAAATCCATGAAATGAATCCAAAGGCTCATTCACCCCTTGAAAGAAAATCCCTTGAATGGTTTTATCAACCATGGGTTTCAACTCTTGATAATACTCATCGTCATCATGCATCCCCGACACATAATCAATACATGCTATTTTTGAAATAATATCTGAACGCAATAGATAATGCTGAATGATATCTGGCATTTCCGAAATATCCTGCCCCATTATCCAATCTATGCGGGGATGACTTAGTGCTGGCGTTAAATCATAGTGTAAACATTGATAGGCCAATCTGGAAATATCATTTTCAATGATGACAATATGCTCTTGGTTTGGATGCGGATGAGCAATATAATTCAACAATGTTTGCGCGGGTATTAATGAAAAAAACATAAGAATCACAGGGTTAGTGAATTGACACGCATTTAGATCAATGCGCGTCGTAGCATGCATAGATTCCAATACATCGATATCCATATCAGGCAATGCATTGTTTAGTTTTTCTTCCAACTCAGGGTAGCGCACCACTATAGCTTGCATATTTTTTTGCCATAGCGCTTTATAATCTATCATATATCCGCCGAATCTACATGATTTAAAAGATGTGATACATAGGCCTGCATCATCATTAACATGCGAACTCGCTTAGACAGCTGATCGGTATACACTCTATAATCAGGTATATCTGCAGTAATAGTTATTTGATTATTATATTTAAATACTGATTGCATGTCCGCCCACATCATTGCCATTGCGCGGCATCCTGAACCATTTGATTGTCGAATGTCATCCAAATCCGCATATATTTCTTGAAACCGTTCCACATAGGCATGTTGTTTGTCATCATCTGGAATATATGGAAAATAATTCTGCCATAAATCAAGCAAGCGCATCATTGCACGGTCAATGCCAATGCGTATATTGGATATGTATGATTGGCAATCTTTTGATAAATCAACAGACATATCGGTTGACGATAACCATTTTTCAATCACAGGACCTACATTAGGCATGAGAAATTACCTTTCCAATAAAGTGAAATTGCTCCGGTGTTAAATGGCCATATTGTGTCATCAATATATCAATTGATTTTAGCCACTTGGCTACTTTTATTTCCATATCTGGATTATCGTATCGAATCCCTGCAATAATGCGCGTGAAAAATGAAAAATCAAATTCACATTCCAATGGTTTAAAATGCAATTCAAGTGCAGCCACCATATCATCATAATTGGATTCATTGTCCAATGGTGATTGTGTATTATTACCACCATCATCCGTATAGCTATACTCCTGCTGAATGCGATGAATTATATCATCGTCGCAATCCACAGAAGTAGTTAACTGTGATGATTCATAATAATGATCATGCATTGCAAATAACTCACGCATTAAATGCATAAACGCGGCATCACCCGGCGTTAAGTTTTGCCGCACAGGCTCGCTTGCAAAAATAATCCCTTCAGGCACAAGGTATTGTTTTAAATGACACATCAATGCATCTAATTCAGAAAAATGATGCAATGAATTGGAAAATACAATGGCATCATACGGTCCTAATGCCGTCATCTCCATAATATCCCCAGCCATATAGGTGAGCGATCCCCGCTCATTTTTTTGAGGATCGTTATCAGCACATCCCCTTGCCACATCAATGCATTTGGAGGACACATCCACACCTGTTACCCTGAATCCCGCACGCGCCAATTCCAAACTAATCTGACCTGGACCACAGCCCACTTCCAAAATATGATTGCTGGATAGCTCTGGCATATAGGTCTGTATCGCGGTTTGAATTTGCATTAAAATATGCCCATGAAATAATTGTGCCAACGATTTATCTCGCCAAATATTATTTTGAAACCACTCGCATCGCCCAGCACGCTGCAAATCAGGAACAAATCCATGTGAAACACGCTCCTCAATCATACGATCAAAGCTCTCTGCCTCTTTCTTTAACAAAATATCCCTATTTTTCATCCAAATTCCCTTCAAATAAGACCCTTTTTATTCGCAAAATGATTAAAAATAACCCAACGACCCCTTTTCATCTGCGACACTGTATGATACGGCATAAATCATTATGCATGCTGCCTTACAACATAACTCTACGTTCTTACGTTATTATAATCAATACCAACAACACCCTGATTCCATCTTATTTGTACCCATTGCGCAATACTATCTAATGCATCAGCTGACTGCCAAAGCCAAACAAACATGCTTAAATGGCTTGGAGTACCACCCTGACTGCATTAGCGGACTCACCCTTTTGATCAAGTGCTATATAGCGCTGGCAGATTGGCATGCGGCATTAAATACTACAGAAAAAGTATTAACCCTGATGCCTGACCATTCTCAAGCCATGGAATTTAATACACGCATTCGAAATGAATTGGGCCTCGTAGTCAATACACCACCCCAGCCTCATGCAAAACCAATTCAAACCATTGATCCAAAAACATCCAAAGACACCATTCAAACGACTTCTAATGATAATCCAATAGATCATACTCTTCCTGATACATCTGAACTGCCAAATACCCTGATATCTGACTCATCATCCACAACTCACCTTGATGAGCACCCTGCAATGCCATTGGACATTAGCGATGAATTATCACCCATCCATGATAGCCCCATTGGCAATTTATCCCAAACTCATATCCAAACTGCAGTGCAGCACATTGAACATACAATTATCTCTTCCATTGCTGAAGATGTAAAAAATGATACACCCACTCATATTGCTGAAAATATTCCAGATACTGCAAAAGAATCGTCTAAATCCAATGATCCAACTAATTTACTATCCTGGGAAACAGTGACCATGGCCGATATCTATGCGGCGCAAGGGCATCATGCACGAGCAAAGTCAATTTACGAGTCGATTTTAAAGCAAAACCCTGATAACATTGATGCAAAATATGGATTAGAGCAACTTTCATTAGGAAATTGTTGAAAAATAGGTATTTTGTGGAATTGTTCAAAAATACCCAGACTCAATGACAATGAATATCTTTCAACAACTCCATAATATTGTGCATTAAACGGACACATTATCATGACTATTTCCAATAAAAACACAATTTTAGACCTTGCCAAAGAGCTGGCAGACAGTGGAAAACTAGATCGCGCAGTCATTGAATATGAAAAATTAATGACTGCAAATCCAAATGATATGCGCATTAAATTGCGCATTGCAGAGCTGTATGCCAAGCAAAAACACGTTGAAAAGGCACTGACCTTATATCGTGATATTGGAAAGACCTATACCAATGATGGATTTTATTTAAAGTCTGTCACCGTATATAAAACAATGCTTCGCTTAAACCCATCATTAATCGACGTAAACAAAGAACTCGCATCATTATATGAGCGCATGGGCCTTAGCACTGATGCCATTCGCCAATATAATATTTTAGCAAGCTTCTATGAAGCCAATGGAAATACAATGGATGTTATTGCCATTCGTGAAAAAATCGTCGCATTAAAACCAGACGATGGTATCGCAAAAATGCGACTCGCTGAATTATATCAGCGTGACGGGCGTATCGATGATATCATTGATATTTATGAAAAATACGCCAATCAATTGGAAAAAATGCCTGATCAGGTCAGCAAGCTCACTGATATCTATGAAAAAATTTTAGCGCATCGTCCCGATAATGAAGCACTTATTTGTAAGCTCATTCATATTTATGTCAATGAACATAAGAACAAGATGGCACTCAAGTGGTTGGAATCTACAAGTAGCATGGTTGAAAAAGATGCCTCTTTATTAGCATTGCAAGCGCGCTTATATGCAGAGCAAAATCAAAATGAAACCGCCAGAAAAATATATTTTCGTTTGGCAGAGCTTCATAAAAACAATGACTGCATTCAAGACGCTCTCAATGCTTACTGTGATATACTAGTATTATTGCCGGATGAAGAGGATAAATTAGTGGATATTGTGGAGGAATTGAAACCTGGCAGCATGGATATAATTATCAAGGAAGCTAATCATCGCCGGCAATTGCTTGAATCCGAAGACATTGCCAGGCAAGCACTTGAAAGCGGTCTATCCAATCATACAACCAATGACACTCAAACTGCGGATAATGCGCAACCACAGGCGCCAGACAGTGATGCGTCATTCACTGATCCCAACAATGCAACAGAAGTGAACGCCAAAGAAATCACACCCAAAGCCGATCCTGCTGAAGTTGAATCAATGGATGAACTACTATCATTATCCAATACATTGCTTCCAAATGACCCTGCACCTGAAAACACTGCCACTCCTCCAATGCAAATAAAAGATACTACGATTAATCAAACAGCTCATTCAAATACTTTTGAAAAGGAATGCATGCAAAAACCTCAAAAAGAATCCATTGAAAAACTCAAACGCACATTTTCACAATCACAAAATCACACATCCACAACAAATACATCTGAGTTTGAAACACATATTAAAAATCAACTTCGCACACAACGTATGGAGACCAATCACACACCACCACCAAGTGCGCATTCACGTCAACATGCAGATGCAGCGTATGATTTGGCACTGGTCTATCAGCAAGCGGGATTATCCGAGGAAGCCACACTTGAATTTATAAAAGCGAGTGATTTGTATCAAGGACTCATCGATGCAAATATAAACGATGAAAAAATAAAAACGCGTTTGGAATCCATTCAAATGATACTAATGCAAAATAATCGCATACCACCACCTAAATCGCCTACGCCTCCAAGCCATACCACGACTGACACAGGTAAGGATCAAGCCACTTGCCTACGCCAAAAGGTTGATCAACTGCATGCAACGGATACAATAGCCACAACATTGCCAAACAATGCAATTGAGCATGATTATGAAAAAAACAAAGACACGGATTCTCAGTCATCGACCAAGCAGCATAAAACCAATCAATCGCTAAATAAAAAACGTATTTCATTTGTATAGGACATTTATGGACCACTTAAGCTATTACGGATTTAAGGAAGAACCCTTTTCAATCATGCCGTTAACTAATTTTTATTATCACAATGAACAGCATGATCAGGCCAAACTACGATTAAAACGCTCAATCGATCAAATGTTAGGGCTTGCAGTGCTTGTGGGTGAAATGGGCACAGGCAAAACATTACTGGCTAGGCATTTATTGGAAAGTTTGCCTGAATCTGAATACGATGTATCGCTATTAGTAGTTCTTCACTCAGATGTGACTAGCCAATGGCTAATTCGTCGCATTGCCATGCAATTTGGCATTGAGGATCCGCATGCAGATAAAGTACAGTTAATATCTCAGCTTTATAAACGATTAATCGATATTTCCGAACAAAATAGACGTGCCGTCATATTAATCGATGAAGCACATATGCTTAAACAAACAGAAACTCTAGAGGAAATTCGTGGACTATTAAATTTAGAGCTACCCAATAGCAAGTTATTATCATTTGTAATGTTTGGCATGCCTGAACTTGATTATCAACTCAGCAAAGATGCCGCACTTAAACATCGCATTGCAGTGCGCTATGAATTAAAAAATCTATCATTTGATTTGCTTTGCGACTATATCAGTTTTCGACTGACACATGCAGGTAGCACAGATACAATTTTTTCACAGCATGCACTTGAAAAAATATTTGAACTTTCCAAAGGTAATCCACGATTGGTCAATGTCCTTTGTGACAATACATTATTTGAAGGATACATTCGAAAATCACGTCAACCGCTATCCGCGGATATTGTACAAAGCGTCGGCGACGACCTCGCATTATCAAGTTCTACGGAATCAACACCTGCGACTGATCGCCGATAATCCATTAATTTTCAATAATAGCAGACTCATCCTCTAAACGCGTACGTGCAAAAATAAACGCGGGACGACCGCTATCATATTGCCATATGGCAGAATCTATCACCAATTGAATGGGCGCTAATGCAGGAAATGCACTATCGTTAAATGACACGGATGCTGGAATTAATTGACCACCATTTTCTAAACTATCTTCAATATCATTCCATTGCGCATCACTTGGCGACATAAATGCAAAAGCTCCTTGAGTAATATCCTCATAATCATTATTAAAAATACGCCCTGCTGAAATCACCGCCTGATCATATGCAATTAATTCTGCATCCATCATATTGCCCCGATGCCTAGCACCTACAAACACATCATTCATTATATTATCACTATTTGTTGGTGAAAACTGATTATCAGCTGCAATAACTGCATTCCAATAAGATTCCGGTGGGTTCTCATAAAACAATTCATCGTCCACGCCAAATAAAGACGGCTGGTCATTATCCAAAATAAGTGCAATGCGATTCTTTATCACCATGCCAATCATATGCGCGGTCATGCTGTCACTGGTTTGCAATACATAGGATGCACCCGATTCTGATACGGTTTGTGCGTCATCCACGATAGGCCCCAATGCCTCGGCAATTAGAATTTGAATGAGTTGCTGCGGCGGAACAGTGACCTGATACCATTGATCCACCTGACCATCCGTTGTTTCACAATGAATATCCGCAATGCCTGTAGATAGCGGTGTAATTAAAAATCCCTGACCAGTTGCAATCGTATCAAATCCAGGTCGTGATGAAATATCGACTATATGCGACTCCTCTGTCTGACAGTTTAACGAGGTATGACTTGTGGATATTGCATCTCCTGATGAATCTGTAATGATGCGTTCATCGATACCAGGATAGTTCCCGCCAACAGCCAATATCATTTGATCGCTAGCGCGCAATGTATGAGATTCGCTGCTTGTTGTTTCTGATTCACTGGACTCATCGCCACCAGACAGAAACGGTATTGATGGCAGATAACTACAGCTACTTGAAATGAATATGATCAGGCTTAAAAATATGTATGTATATGTCATAAATCCTTTTTAAATGAATTGACGGATAATGACAAATTATTTAATATTTTTCTACATTATTCACGCAACTTTTTTTACCATCCGCCGATAACATTCATACGCTCTGACTATTTTTTTACAATTCTGGAACTGCTGAAACATAGGCGATTCTTAAGGGTTGTTCAAAAATGCCCAGGCCGCCTACTAAGGATATCCTATGCCGACTCCAACATGCACGAATAAACACTCCTTCACTACTGACAAAGGGTTGAAAGATAGGAACTTCAATCATACATCATCAAAAAAACACTCATCATTATCGTCGTCCGAACATACGAGCACATCATCATTTCAAATGGCACCGTCTACAGGAAGGCACGGCATTGGCATTATTATTGGAATAGGAATTGGATTATCCGCATTATGGGGATGCGATGATACATCCAGCACAGCGGATCCCATTGAAAGTGACCTGCCTGCATCAACCCGTGATAAAGGAATTGATACATCGATAATCGTACCGCCAGATGCATCCCTGGATCAATCCAATGACAGGCTAGATATGACACCTGATACATTAGATGCGAGAACAGATCAACATACAATGGACGGTCCAATCAACGATGCTCCCCGTATGGATATAGCAGGCGACCAGACTTTGGATCTGAATCACACGGATAGGTCGGACGCAATGCCAGATACAATGATGGATCAAGGCGACAGGCAGGATGCCAGTGAATGCACACGCTTTGATACTACATGTAATGGCATTGATGATGATTGTGATGGCCAAATTGATGAAGATTTTATATCGCAACAAGGCGATGCTTGCGGACATGGTATATGCGCCGGCCAAATAATGGAAATATGTATGGATGGCGCTCTTCAAGCACTTTGCATTGGTGAGAATAGTCCGGAAGATGAAACCTGCAATAATATGAACACTGATGATGACTGCAATGGCATAGTCGATGATATTCAGGGACTGGATGAGGAGTGTGCAGTTAATGGATTTTCACCCGAAGATAATTGCTTTAACGGTATTCAGCGCTGCTTGGATGGCAGACTCACATGCCAGCCATTATTTACGGAAACAGAAATTTGTGATGATCTGGACAATGACTGCAATGGTATTGTCGATGATATTGCTGATAGCACATGCGGTGACTCCGACAGAGGCATACTGGATAATGGCATCCCAGATGCGGCGATTGATGCGGACTTCACTGACATTGAAATTCCAGATACTGGCATAATTGATGTCCTGCCCATAGACGCGCAGCCAGCGGATATAGCGCTGGATCAAACAATCGATGCCCTACCCATAGATGCACTGCCAGCGGATGCAGCTATAGACATGGCGCCCATATGCATTCCCAGCCTTGAAATATGCGATGGATTGGATAATGACTGCGATTAAATAATCGACAATGGCGAGTTTCCCATGCACAATTTAATCGATCAAAATATTGTCTTCTATATGCCCGGATTATGGAATACGCTTATCACTAGTAATGAAAACACAACTATTGCATTGGACATCAGCGCCATAATGCTAGTTCCGCAGGATCAAGTCATTCAGGATATGAGTACCATTACATTTTGCAATGGCACGCATATTTTTCCAATGCCTCCACCTGCATTAGTGCCGCGATGTGATAATCAATCCGTTGACTTAGGTTGTGCCAGCCATCTCGATATAGTATCTAATCTGTCTAGACTCGAACATTTCCCTGAAAACGAAGACGATGATTACAACCCCGCTAGATACACGATTGGCATGGATATAATGCGAGGCAATAATGCATTGCCCGGGTATATGGAAGCCTCTGCAAGAATTTATGATGCCAGTCAAGACGATAGAGACGATCATTATCGCGCTGCCTTAGAAATCCGTTTAGATGCGGCTAATTGTACTTATTTTTTTAGTGTCGCGGCATGTGATCATATGAATCAATAATATATTAAACTCGAGTTATAATCACAGTGTCAAATATCAACTGCTATTTTTTTGACGTTTCACTCGTTTTGATCAGGCAATTCTCATTTTAAAATTTCAACAAACCGAATAAATCCTTTACATTTCAAATAGTTACAAATACCCCCACTAAACTATTTTTTTGGCATCCTCATTGCATAGTAATAGTGTAGATACAGCGACAGGGGATATTATGAATACCGAACAAATGAGCCAAGTATTAATTCGAAAAGCACTCGGAGAATCCAATACACCGGAAACCAGTCAAAACACCATGGTATTATCATGTGGCGGTGTTTACATTCCACATTCAAATTATAAAAAACAAGCCATTCACCAGATGCTACATATGCACGACAAAGAAGAACCTGTGAAATTTTATGCGAGCAATCGGCCAAACAATGTACTGCACGCATTGCTTATCAAAGAAAGCTTAAATTAAACTTACTTTTTTTCTCTCCTTTTTCCTTTGGGGTCAGCATGAAAATGTTGGCCCCTACTTTTTTATGCTCGCCAAAACTTGACTTGCAATAACAATGGAAATACGCGCATCCTTTGATAATTGATTCGCTGATATGGAGGAAGTGTCCTCATAATTTGACAATGCCAATCCAATGGCATGTCCCCGCTTAGGGCCAATCCCCTTAATATGATCAAATGATAATTTCACCATCGCCTTGGCACGCTGTTTTCGATGTGCAGTAATGCCAAATCGATGCGCTTCATCACGAATACGCATGCATAATAGCAAACTCGCATCGTTGGCTGCAATTCTCAGCGGACTTCTTCGCCCAGGCACGAATAAACGATCAATGCTCTGTTCTTTTTTTCCTTTGGCAATGGCAATCACCGGTATATTTACTTCCAATGTTGCCAATGCTTGGAGAGCACTGTTTAACTGTCCTTTGCCACCATCAATCAACAACAAATCAGGTAGATATAATGAACGATTTGTAACACGAAATCGTCGGCAAATTACCTCATGGATCATTGCCACATCATTTGGCATATCCGTGCACGTAATATTATATAATCGATATCTGGATTTAAGCGGTTTGGCATGATCAAATCGGACCAATGAGCCAATCGCAAATTGACCCTGTATATTTGAAATATCAATACATTCGATAGACTCAATGTCTGGCACGGATAGTTGTTCAGATAATGCAATGAGTGCCTCCTCCCCATTATAGCTATCGCTGGTTTTTAACGATGCAGCGGCATTTCGCGATGCCATATCGAGCAGGCGTTTTTTCTCACCTCGCTTAGGGGACAATATACGAATAACACCTTTATCTCTATGTTGAAATAATTCAGAAACCAGCTGCAATTTAGATATGGGATAGGCAATCATAATCTGCGCAGGCACTGTCATCATATCCCAATAATGACATATGAGCATCTCTTCTAATGCCTCTGCTATTGATTCATAGTGTTGCCTGGCATGAATTACATCCTTGCTCATTAACTGCCCAGAGCGAATATAAAGGATGCACATGCAAATATAATGATCATTTTGAGCCAAGCCAATGCAGTCATAGGACAAGCATTTATGAGTCGTCACATCCTGAGTTTCCAGCATTTCTGTAATATGTGCGATGGCATCCCGGTATATTGCGGCACGCTCAAAACACAGATCTTTTGATGACTTTGCCATCCGTGATCGTAAATGTGACAATAGAACCTTATTATTGCCGGACAGAAAGTGCCTGGCATCAGAGACATGCGGCGCATACTCTGTTTTGGAAATTTGATCTGTACACGGTGCTGCGCATAGTTTCATATCAAATCGCAAACATGGACGAATACGGTTTTTAAACTGTCTATCCGAACAATTTCGAATTTGAAAAAATTGGGCAATATGTTTAACCATAATACGCGCATCATAGGCACTATTATAGGGCCCAAAATAACAATGCCCATCCTTTTTCACATGCCGGGTAATATAAATGCCAGGATAATCATGATTGGTACTGAGTTTAATCGATACATGGGTTTTATCATCGCGTAATTCAATATTATATCTGGGCTGATATTTTTTTATGAGTGTATTTTCGAGCAATAGGGCTTCTTGCTCTGAATGCGTAATAATAAATTCCAAAAGCACTGTTTTTTTGATTAAATAGGCAATTTGTGGCCGTTTATCATGGGATTTTCCAAAATAATTCCGTATCCGACGCCGCAAATGCTTGGCTTTACCCACATACAATACATTGCCCATTGCATCTTTAAACAAATACACCCCAGGCTCCAGGGGAAATGAATCGGCTTGTTCCTGCAAGGATAATTCCATCATGATCGTTCCTAAAATGACATGATTGATACATGGACACAATAAAAAAACGCTGTCCCTTTTTATGGAGACAGCGTTATCATTAATTATCTATATGCAATGCTAGAATGTGCTATGCATCATAAGTACCACATTATGCTCTGCATTGCCTGAGGTATACGCATAAGTACCCTGTCCAGAATTATTAACACCTTCGATCCAATCATAATGCTTTTGAAGCTGATAGCCCAATTGTAATTTTAAGTAATTATCATAGGCATACCAGTTCACACCACCGCCAAATGACCAGGAATCATTGCCTGCTTGCTGACGAATGGTTTGGCTGGCTTGGGCAGCCACTTCAAATTTCTTTGGAATAATATAATAGCCTGCACTCAACATATAACCGATATCCGTAAATTTCAATCGCGCGCCAGCACCTCCATAGATTGTACCCGCAGTACCCAATGAATTAAAACGTATCTCACGATAATACCCTTGTGCGGTCACAGAAAGCCCTGCCAAACGAAATGCTGCACCCAAAGAGGATGTCCACATATTTTCAATCTCCGGAGGAGCTGGATTATTGTTGCTGGCAAGTGTTGAATCTATACGGCTTCCCTGATATATACTTCCCACACTGACTGTTAATTTAGGAGTCGTGGAACAATCATAATCCGTTAATTTACTGCCCACTGCATCAAAGATATTAATCCCTGTGCGAAAACCCACGGACATACCCTTGGATTCCTTATTAATATCATAATTGCTCTCTCTAGAACTGACCACGCCAAATTCATAAAACATCTTCCAATACTCACCGGTTAACCGAACACCCAAACCATCTGGTGCACCAAAACTGGATGCCAATGGTGTAATATCCCCTAATTGATCGGAACGCGTTTGCACACTGGGTGCTTCTGGCAATAATAGCCAACTCGAACTAAACCCCATATCCAATGGCAATCCCACCATGCCCACATCCACATTC
>CAYZSU010000036.1:0-22688 GCA_964480565.1 uncultured Myxococcales bacterium
TGTTTCTGCATATTTTTATCAAGTTCGGATAAATTCCTTTCCCTGCTAAACTTTGCCACATTTACGCGATCATATCTTATAGAATTGCTACCATTCTTCACAATAAAACCTGTTCCCATAATACATTCCTTTCTCTTTCTTACCAAATGATGAGCGATCAAATGTTGATGTTTTCAATTTGGTGAGAGTTAATTACATTTTCTTACCGGCAGTTGCCATAAAAAGTTGCTAAAAAACTTGCCCAAAATTAAAAAAAATATTTTATGGGTGTATTATGGCACAGAAGATGGGCAGTTCCCTTATGGGATTAGTTGAGATAAGTGTTTCAAACACCAATCATAAGGTAATATATCGATGCCGTTGATTTCCTGTTTATGTGAGCCGCCATAGATGAGATGTGCCTTGGCTTCGGGATAATCCCTTAAAAAACTCGTTAAACCGCGCAAATCTTGCTTGGCAATGCGACCTGTTCGTTTTATTTCAAACGCCTTGATTCCGCGTGGGCCATATAGAATTAAATCCACTTCCTGCTTATTGGCATCGCGCCAAAAATAGAGATCATATCCAAGATGAAGATAGTCGTTTAATGCGCGAACTTCCTGAATGAATAGGGATTCATATGCAATGCCTTCAATTTCTTCAGGAGAGTCAAGCGGTCCAGATGGGCGTAGCGTTCGGTATACACCCACATCAAAGAAGAAAAATTTGGGATGGTGTGTCATGCGACGTTTGGCTCGTTTTGTGAATACGGGTAGTTGCCAGGCGATGAGTAAATCCTCAAGTATAGAGAAATAATTTTCTACAACCTTTCGGTGTATGCTACAGTCATTTGCTATTTTCGAGATGCTAAGCACCGATGCCTGTGAAAAACTGGCGGCTTCTAAAAACCTGGCAAATGTGGCAAGGTTTCGGGTAAGTCCCTCCTGCTGTACTTCTTCCTTTAAATAGGTTTGAACATAGGATTCCAAGTATCTTTGCTTATCCGGTTCATTATAAATGCTTGGCAATTGACCAAATTGTAGTGCGTGTTCTAATTTAAAATCATTTGCCACCTCTGATGCCGTAAGTGGATACATGAAATAGGTTAATGCGCGTCCGGCGAGTAAATTAACGCCTTTTTTCCGCAATTTTCTGGCGCTGGATCCGGTCAGAATAAATGATATCGAACGGTTTTCAATGAGACGATGGACTTCATTAAGTAATTCAGGCACTTTCTGCACTTCATCGATGATGACATGTTCTGTGAACGATGAAGGAATCAGTTCGGATAACCGCTCTGGCCTCGCGAATAGATCATTATATAGGGCAGAGTCCAAAAGGTCTAAATATAGGGCATTGGGAAAGGCGGATTTTACCCAATGGGATTTACCTGTTCCCCTGGGTCCGAATAAAAATAAGCTTTTGGAATGGGGATATTTAATGATTCTGGAATACATAATTCCATTTTACAAGTATAAATGGAGTTGTCAACTCCATTTTACGTAAAATTGCTATTTTTCAACAGCCCCATGATCATAATTCACCAACGGGTAAGTTATATACCATATTATTGATTGGTAGATGCGTGTGCATCATTGATATTACACAGCCGTTGCCAATGGGCTGTTTAAGCGTCTTTAATACGCTAAATTGCGAAATTGATCGCTTATCAATGGTTGCTGATTTTTTTATTTCAACAGGATGTAGTTTTCCATCCTGTTCGATGAGTAAGTCGATCTCCTTTTTATCCTTATCGCGATAAAAATAGATAGGTGCGCGTTTTCCATTATGCCAATAGCTTTTGATTATTTCTGATATGACCCATGTTTCCAAAAATGCACCGGACATGGCGCCGGCCTCCAATGTTTCCGGTGTCGACCATTGTGTTAAATACGCCGCTAGGCCGGTGTCTAGAAAATATAATTTGGGTGTTTTTACCAAACGTTTATTGATATTGGAATGATAGGGCTCCAATAAAAAAATAAGGCCAGATGTTTCTATAATCGATAACCAGCGCTTGCCCGTTAATTGACTCACTCCTGCATCTTGACAAAATACCTGCATATTAATCAGTTGTCCTGTGCGTGCCGCGCATGTGCGTAAAAATCGTAAGAACGCATGGTCATCGCCGACATTGGCTAAATCCCTGATATCGCGCTGCAAATAGGTTTGGACATAAGAGCTATAAAATAAATCGCGGTTTATGGATATTCCTTCGTTAGATTTGTATAATGCAGGAAAATCGCCTAGCCAAATCGCTTGGAACAATTCCAGTAATTGTATTTTTGACTCATCAGTGTATGTCTCAAATCGACTAGCGGATGGTAAAAAAGGAGCGGATATCGATTTACCAATTCGTTCGCGTCTTGAAAATCCCAATAAATTTAAAATTCCAATGCGACCAGCTAAGGATTCGGATACCGTATTCATCAGATGAAACTGTTGGGATCCAGCTAGCCAAAACTGGCCGTTTATGCTGTGACTATCCACTGCCATTTTAATATAGGGAAGTAATTCCGGTGCATATTGAATTTCATCGATGAGTACTGGTGGTTGGAATCGCTGTAAGAATAGGGCGGGATCTGTCCGCGCGAGCGAGCAGATCATGGGATCATCCAATGTAACATAGGTCCGTTTTTTATCCGACAAATAACGCAATAATGTTGTTTTTCCAATTTGTCGCGGCCCAGTGACCAATAGAACTGGAAATTGGTGACTAGACTGGTTAAAACAGGCTTCCAATGTGCGATGAATATACATTTTATCGTCCAATGTTATAGTCAACTATAAATGTAGACGATAATTTGATGGATGTCAAAAATAGATTTAGTGGGCAGTTTCATAATACCTATTGGATTTTCTTTTTTTTCTTCTTTGATGGTAAATAATTGTCATGTGTGGATACATTGCGTCCACTTTTTTGCTCCAATTGGCAACGTGCATCGCCTGCAATTTGCCCGCCTTCTTTGGCAGCTTGTTTATTCTGATCAAATCCTCGAACATCCTTGTTTCGTGCAATTTCCGTTGTAGAGGCTTCACCAAGCATGGAAAAAATTAACTCAAGATCGTTCATATGATCGCGTAAATTTTCCCTATTGATATTTTTGAATGTTTTGTATTCGCTAGGTGTCATGCCAAAGGTTGCTTTGGAAATTTCTGCAGTGAGTATGGAATATTCCTGTCCATTACTCACACCGCGTTTTTGCCATTCATCAGTCAATTCGTCACGAATCGCAATACCCCTCATGCGTTTTTCTATCCATGAATCGGAATATCCTTTAGCCTTATAAATAGTACGTGTGCGATTGGTAGCTAACTCAGGGTCTTCAATTTCCTGAACGCGTTCATAACCTACCTTTGCCAACCATTGTTTGAACGGTTCAGCCTTGGGTGATGGAATAGACTGGATGATGCGGAACAGTCCTTCGGTATTGGCCGCATCAGTGTTGCGCATTTTTCCATCGGAAGCCTGCATTTTTAACTGTACGATATTATCGTACAGTTCGTTAAACCCTTCATTTTCTTGGATTTTTCGCTTAAGATCAGACCAATAACGACGAGAATTATTACTATCCGTCAATGTTTCCACCACATCGATGATGGAAAACCACCACTCATTATTGTGAATAATCCGGCGAATGCGTTTGCCTTTAAACAGCGCTATTTTGTTTTCATCATTGCTTATCAACATAATTGAAATCGTATCACCACTATCGTTCACTTGTCCATCATCATATTGAGTTTGTTCGGCAAACGGGACAACCATAAGGGGCAGTCCGTTAAAACTCCCATTTTATGGCCAGCCTGACTCAAAATTCCTTGCGTGAGAATTTGTTTGTGCATACAATGCAAAACCATGATTTCTCGATATACTATCATTATATGTATTATCCTTTTCACCTCATCCGGTTGCATGCGTGCATGTGATGCGCCTGTTGATGATGCAGATGTTGAGTTGCAAGAAGATGCGGCAATGACGCAAAAACAAAAAAATACATTGCCGACACATGTGCAAAATCAGCTCAAAAAAGCTTTTCAGCAATCAGATGGGTTGGATGATGTGGTTGATACAACGGATAATAATAAGGATCTGCAAAAAAAACCGCAAGCAACCATGCCCTATGATATATCATCGCTTCGTACGTATATTCAGGACTTGGCAAAAATTCAGATTCATATGAAATCCGCGCGTTCGAAAATAAAAGAATTATTGGTAAAAATTACGCCTTATGAACGTACAGCCAAGCAAGAGCTAGTTCAGTATTTACAGTCAACAACAGGCCATGCGCAATTTCCATTATTAATCGCATTGTTTGTATTAGACGAGCCGCTAGCTCTTACATATATTCATAATTTATTTACGACACATTATAATAAATTGCCATCCAATGAGGCCTTGGTTTTTTTAGGCTATATTAAGGATGCGCGGCTGTTTTCTTATTCTGAAAAATTGTATTGGTCATGTAATAATCCAATATGCCAACATATGTCACTTCGCGTAATGGCTAAAATTGCATCCGAAGATGATCTATTCGTTCTTGGGGAGTTGCTTGTGAAACCCCAATATAATAAGGGGAAGGTCAGGCGGACTGTTCTTTTGGGACTTAAAAAACGTAGCGATATTAATGGCCATGGATTTATTCCATTATTGGATAACAAGGATAGTCGCAAGCAGGTTTTTCCTATATTGTCGGAGTTTAAATCGACTGACATGGCCACTGCACTTGTGGATTACTATGAGTCCTCCGTGGATGAGTCGTGGACAGATGCGGATAAATTAAAACTTATGCCATTTATTCGTCCTTATTGTGATATTTCCGTTCCCATGGCAGGTCAATTATTAACGGATAAATCGTCTGCACTGCAAAACCAGGGCATTTATATTTTAAAAAAATGTGGGACGGATGACGCATTGAGCCTGCTGGAAGATTATACTGGGCCACTTCAGACATTCTCGAAACGCGCGATCGAATTTATTAAAAAAAATCAGGTAAATCATTAACAATGTGTATTCGTTCTATAGTCGTTTGCTTGTCTAAAATCAGGCAGTGTCTAAATGACGGATTTTACCAATAATTTGACTTATTGTGGACTTATTAATATATGTCATCCATGGCATATGAACCAAAATTTACAGTAACATCACATCTACTCAGAACAATCGAAGATATTTCTAAATATCGGGAGATAATTGCATCTGCATCCATTCAAGTTCCTTGGATTCCATTTTTACAAAAAGATGCGCAAATTAAGAATACCCATGGATCAACCGCTATTGAAGGCAATCCCTTGTCCATTGAAGAAGTTGCAATATTGGAGGGAGGAGGTGATTTGCCTGTGCGGACATCCCGCTCAAAAAAAGAAGTTCTGAACTACTTTGATGCACTGCGATTTGTTGAAAAAAATGCTCTGAAAAAAAAGATTACAAACGCTGATTTGCTTGCACTTCATAAAATTATTTCAGATGGCGTTATGGATCAGGGGTGTGCCGGTGAATATAGGCGAATTGATGTTTATGTGGAATATTATCAGCCACCGAAATTTATGAAAATTTTTCAATTGATGAAAGATCTGCTCATGTGGTGGAATAATAAGAGCTTTGAATGGTCGCCAGTTATTTCATCAGCAATTGTTCACTATCGTTTTGAAGCGATACATCCATTTGCTGATGGAAATGGGCGAACTGGGCGCTTATTAGCATTATGGGAATTATATCGCAGAGGTTTTGATACCAATCATATTTTTGCACTTGATGAAGTCTATTGGGAAAATAGGCAACAATATTATAAGGCTCTTGATCAGGTGGAGAGGAATAAATCTGATCTTACAGGCTGGTTGGAGTATGCAGCAGAGGCACTTCATTTAACGCTTGAAAATGTATTGAGGCGAATTAATCAGCTTGGGCTAAGTACATGTGATGAATCGCTCGTTCTTTCTCAAAAACAAGAGATATTGCTGGGTTTATTACAAGAGCGAAAAGCAATGAAGCCAAGTGAGATCTGGGCAGCTCTTAATATATCGAAGCAGGGTGCGCTTAATCTCATTAAGCCGTTAATGACTGCAGGTCTGATCAAACGCATTGGAACAAGAAAATCAGGAAAGTATATGCTTATGTGATGATTAATGTTCAGTCTCATGAGTCAATCCATTTAGATGGTATGCCTGATTTCAGTTGACCTGAAATCACCTTTGTCATTATGTTCCATGGCAGTTCATTGAGTAAAACAATTCTCATAATAAGGAGATAATATGGATAATCAATCAACCTTTGAAAATAGTATGTTGGATTTGGATCGCATTATAAAGCAAATGGAAAGCGGCCAATTAACATTGGATCAATCTCTAGAGTCATTTGAAAAGGGCATTGGTTTAATTCGAGATTGTGAAAAAAAACTAGGTGATGCCAAAGGACGCATTGAAAAATTAGTGCAATCCGTTGGTGGATCTGTTGAATTGAGTGCATTTGATAGCAAACTGTAGGAGTTAATCATGGAATTAAAACAATATTTAAACGATAATAAAACATTAATTGAATCGCATTTGGCATTATCCCTTCAGGATTCAAAAATGCCTGATTCACTGCGTGATGCTATGGCATACAGCTTAAATGCGGGTGGCAAACGCATTCGACCAATTTTAGTATTGGCATCCGCGCAAGCAGTGGGTAGGGGCTATGCACCTGTTATGCCTACTGCAATTGCATTGGAAATGATTCATACTTTTTCACTGATTCACGATGATTTGCCATCCATGGATGATGATGATTTGCGCCGTGGCAAACCCACTAATCACAAAGTGTATGGCGAGGCCAATGCGATTTTGGCAGGGGATGGATTGTTGGCAGAAGCGTTTTACTTATTGGCTGTACATAATCCAGAGGTAAATCCTGCACAGCAGTTAGAGGTGATCATGGATATTGCGCATGCCACGGGTGCCAGAGGAATGACTGGTGGGCAAGTGATTGATATGGACAGTACAGGCAAGGCTATTGATATTGAGATGCTCACCAAATTGCATGCCTATAAAACAGGTGCGCTACTTCGTGTGTCATGTACATCAGGTGCAATGCTTCTTGGCGCACATAGCGATGATATTCATGCCTTGCGCGTGTATGGGGATTCCATTGGGCTGGCCTTCCAAATTGCAGATGATATTTTGGATGTGGAAGGTGATCAGGAATTATTGGGCAAGGATATTGGCAGTGATCAGGGCAATGAAAAATCGACATTTCCTGCGCTTATTGGCATGGATGCATCAAAAAAACGTGCCAAGGAGTTGGTGCAAATTGCATGTGATTCTGTGTCACGATTTGAAAAAATGCGCGCATTGTTTCAAGATTTGGCTCATTACATTATTGAGCGAAATCAATGAGAGTCATTACGTCGACATTAACAGTATCCTCAAGTGCATCGACTGAATTTATCGATATTACGGATCAAATTCAGGCTATTCTTCGCATGAATGCCGTTAATTCAGGCATGGTCAATGTATTTACCAGGCATACGACGGCTGCGATTCGGATTACAGAAAAATGTGATCGTTTGCAGCAGGATATGTTGGCATTTTTTCAGGATATCGCACCACAAAGGGATTATCTGCATGATCAGGATACTGTCGATGATCGCCCCAATGCACGGTCGCATTTATTGTCGCTATTTTTACCCTCTGGTGAAAATATTCCTATTATTGATTCTCAACTGGGCCTTGGCACATGGCAGCGTATTTTCTTCATCGAACTCGACGGACCTAGAGAAAAACGCGATATTACCGTGCATATTATGGCAGATGATTGTACTGCTAAAGGAGTGCAATGTGCAAGTAAATGATCGAGCCGGTTTTTTTGTTGATAATGATAAATACGATAAAGAATCGCATGTGATATTCGACTATATTTTTGAAACATTACTTGATCCAGAAGATGCGGCTGCTAGGTTATGTCAGGAAACATCCACAGCGCAATGGAAACGCCCTAATGTGGATGAAGATTATCGGCCAAAATATGCGGCTAAAATCGTGGATTTGGAAGTGCTTGCAAGCAATATTACATCAGCATTTACGCCTGGCCATCAGGATCCCATCTATAATCGTGTGCGCGTGAAAATTGCACATCCCTATCATAATTTTGGATTGTCTATTCCTGGCCTGCTTACTGTGGCCATGGGGGAAGGTGCGTTTTTCAGTCATGGCATTAATGCGATTAAGCTCATTGACATTGTATTTCCACACTCCTATTTGTCGAATTTTTCCGGGCCAAATTATGGTGTTCACGGGCTTCGTAAATTAATTCAGGTAATGGATCGCCCACTATTTTTTGGTGTGGTCAAACCCAATGTGGGGTTAGATCCCACGCATTTTGCATCGCTTGCATATGAAAGCTTAGCCGGTGGTTTGGATATGGCCAAAGATGATGAGATGTTGTGTGATCCTGTATATTCGCCATTTGAAACGCGAATGGCATTGGTAGGCAAGGCCTTAAAAGACGCGCAAGACGATACTGGTCAGAAAAAAATATTTATTGCTAATATTACAAATGATTTAGAGCGCATGATAGAACTGCATGATATTGCTATTCGCCATGGTATTAATGCAGTGATGGTCAATGTACTAGCAGTCGGTTTATCTGCGATACGTTCATTGTCACGGTATGCGCAAATACCCATTGTGGCGCATTTTGACTGTATTGCGCCGATGAGTATGCATCCGTATTTTGGCGTATCATCCACAGTAATTACAAAGCTGCAGCGACTAGTTGGCTGCGATGCGATTATTATGCCGGGCTTTGGTGAGCGCATGAAAACACCGGATGCAGAAGTGCTTGCTAATATTCAAGCGTGTCATGCACCCTTTGAGCGTTTACACGCATCCCTACCTGTGCCGGGCGGTAGTGATTGGGCGGGAAGTTTAAAAGGAATGATTCAAAAAATAGGGCATTACGATTTTGCGATGGTGCCAGGTCGTGGTGTGTTTGGGCATCCGCATGGCCCACGTGCGGGAGCAATGAGTTTACAACAAGCATGGAATGCCCATCAACAAGGGATATCGATTGATGCATATGCCAAAGATCATGATGCATTGCGATTAGCCATTCATGCATTTGGAAGATAAGAGGAGTGACTATGAGATTTATTATAATGATATTGATTGGATGTTTATTTTATGGCCCTGCTATGGCAAAAATGCCAGAGAGCATTATCTCGGAAGTGGAATCCATATTTAAAAAAGCCGATGATCATGATGGTTTGCATGTGGGGTCAGAAGATCCTGATCCATCAAAGTGGCAGAGTTTTGTACAGTTAAAGCAAGGGGGAATCCCTGCAGAACGAGCGCCATTTTTTATTCAGTTTGGCGAATATGATTATCGCGGGGTAACCGTGTACTTGGATAAGCAAGGTGCTCGAAAAACTAGGCGCGGCAAGCCATATGTGTATTTAAAAACTGGCGATGTCTTAGGCCTTGTGGATGTTAAATGGTATGGCAGAAAAGTATATTTTAAATTGTTAACACCTGAGGTGTATATTCCTGAAACGCGTGTCAATGATAAGCGGCATTCGCGCGTATCCGTGATGATGGGATTTCAATTTCCCAAAGAATGGATAAAAAAAGGAGATCCAACGCCTATAATGGATGCCATTGCTAAATGGCTAGTGCCCACAACTTCTCCTGAGGCATCCAATGTGGATGTGCCGGAAATTGGGTTGCCAGAAGATTCAAAATCAAAGATTAAAAAATCAGTTAAACAGGATGCAAAAGACTCACAGGATCAGATTAATACTATTCAGGAAAAAATCCAAAAGGCACAGAAAGATATTGAAGATGCACAAAAGGAGTTGGATAAACTGTCGAAATAAATGTATGATAGACAGTCCCATTCAAGGGAGATCAGATGGCTGATAGAACTACAAAAGTGGTTAAAAATAGTGACGGGCGCTATTATGTCGACTCGCAGTGCATTGATTGCAGTTTATGTCAGGAACTGGCTGCTGAAAATTTTTCAAAGGATGAATCCAGCGAATATGCCTTTGTTAGCAAACAACCGGTCAATGAGGATGAAGAAACACAATGCAAAGAGGCCTTAATGACTTGTCCTGTGGATGCGATTGGCGATGATGGTGAAAAGGGTTGTTGAAAAATAAATGGTTTATGAAACTATTTTGTAACTATTCATCGTATTTTGTACCAAAATCACGCAAAGACTGTCACCATCGGACTTGATCCGATGGTCCAGGATCGGATCAAGTCCGACGATGACAAGCCTAGCCCATCAAATACGCTGAATAGTTACACTACCTTTATCTTAAATTTAATTGTAATGGTTTATCTTCTAAATTATGTAGTTTATAGGGTGTGGGATATTTAATTTGTTTGATAAATTGCTTAAATTCATTGTTGTTTTCAATTAAGTAAAAATCATCCGTAATGCCTAGCCAAGTATTGAGCAAACTGGGGTTTAGGTCATAGGCATGTTTTAGAGTTTGAATGGTATTTTCTGGGTCATTCATTGCTGCATAATAGCTGGCTAAATATTCTGTTGATTCAAAATCCCCTCGAATTAAATGTTTTTGAATACGTTTAAAGTGCCTAGCCGCTTTTCCAGTATTTCCTGATACAGCTAATAATGTCGCATATAATAATGTGCATTCTTCTTTGTGAAATTGTCCGCCATATTTTTTGGCCAGAGCATATAATTTTTTTGCTTGTGAATAGAAATATTTTTGATGGATATGATGGCGTTTTAAAAAAACAAATAAATTGTGATATCCGATGGCAATATTTTGGTACGTACGATGTTTGTCCAACATTCGTTTATAATCATTGCGTTCAAATGCGGCAACCTTAGCAACTTCTTTGATTAAATAGCGTACTTTAGTTGTGTGGGTAGTATCATTGAGTAAGATCAATGCGCCATTAATATCTTTTTGTTCCAATGTGGCAATGATGGGTGTAAAATCAATAACGGTTTTTTCTGCAAATGCATGAAAGGGAAGTGATAAAAATAAGATAACTATAATAATATTATATTTCATGAGTGGTTTTGCCAAAAGTTAATTGGAGGAAATTGAAAAATCCTTATAATCACATCCTGCAGGTGTATTGAGTGCATTGCCATCCGTTAATAAGCCAATACCACTTGGGTTTTTATGAAGTGATTTGCCAAATAATTCTTTATAATCCATTACAACATCTACTGTATGTTTCACCCATTTATTGTGTTGCGTATTGCCGGAGTTAAGTACTTTTATTTTCAATTTGCCATCACGTCTGGAGACAACGGTATTAGTTGGCAATGTGGAGCTCCATACATATTTAATTGCATGACCAGAATATTTGCCAACCACGATATAAATACCACAGGCACTGTCATTGGTATTGCCATCATCCTCATGGGCACCTTTAGGGATAGTCGTGGCGCGCCATTTCCAGTGTAGTTTAGGGTGTTTTTTGACAGGCCAATGCATATTTAGGAAGATCTGCTGCGATGCATTGTGATCATCATAAGCACGGATAAATTTTTCATCATTTTCTTTGGCAATTTTATATACCTTGGCTGCTTTACTGCGTTGAAATGGCCATGTGCGCCATCGTTTGGGAAATTTAGCAATGCGGGATGTGGAAAAATCATCCAAATTTTTTGATGTAGAATGCGCATTAGCAACGAAGCCAAGTGTTAATACGATACAGATAATGGTTAATAATGTATGTTGTTTCATAGTTGCTATATGTATCGGTGATATTTAAGATTGTCAATTCTTAGGGATCTGGCAAAGCCCCTTCCATCGGTAAAGCCGTCGGCGTCTCCCTATCTGGCTTGCTTTGCAATCTGGGTAGATTCCTATGGGTTTGCCTACAAAATAACACCGGGAAGTGTTAACAAAGAGCAGTTTCTACAATGTACAGGGTAGCGCATTATTCCAATTCATCACCGGTATGCTGTTTGGTCATTTTGTTTAGTAATTTTTGGAGTTGTGAGGGTAACTCGCATGTTAATGTGATTTTTTCATGCGTATGTGGGTGCATGAATATAGTTTTGCACGCATGTAAAAAATGTCCGGTGATATGATTTTTGTCCAGCTTTTGTTTCTTGCTGTTTTGATATAAGGAATCACCAATAATCGGATATCCCATATGGGATAGATGTACGCGGATTTGATGGCGCATACCAGTGATGATTTCAATGTCGACTAGGCTATAATGCTCGCCTTGAATGACGAATCGTTTGATCGTTTTAATATAAGTGATTGCAGAACGGGCTTTTTGCTGACGTGCAATATCCTGGTTGGGGCAGGCGATCATCTTTTTCTTTTTTTTGGGATGATGGGCGATTGCGATATCAATGCAGGCGTGTTCAGGTGTTTGGCCAATGACTAATGCGGTATAGTATTTCTTGATCGTGCGTTGACGGAATTGATCGGTTAAATGGCTATATGCGTCCGTGGTTTTTGCTGCGATAAGTATGCCAGAAGTGTGATTATCCAATCGATGCACAAGCCCAGCATCTGTTTGGCCATTGATTCCGATGGATAGTTGCTTGGGATAGCGCTCAAGTAAGAATGCTGCCACGCTGGCTTGTTGAGTATTATGAGCTTGACATGTGCTTGGCGTGCCAGCAGGTTTATTGATAACAATGATATGAGGGTCATTCAGTAGAATTTGCATATGATATTATGGGGACATTCGGTTAAGCAGACGTGGAAATGGAATCGTTTCGCGAACATGCTTAATGCCGCATACCCAGCATACGATACGTTCTAAGCCAAATCCAAATCCAGAATGAACGCATGATCCATATTTGCGCAAATCAAGGTACCATGAAAAATGATCCTCGCTTAAATTATGTTCACGAATGCGATTGAGTAGGGTATCATAATCGTCTTCACGCTGAGATCCGCCACAAATTTCACCATAGCCTTCAGGTGCGAGCAAGTCAGAGCCGAGCACGAGATTGTCATTTTCTGGCGCGCGCTTCATATAAAACGCTTTAATCTCCGAAGGATATCGATCGATAAAAATAGGTAGGTCACTATTTTGTGTGAGCAATGTTTCATCCTCTGCACCTAGGTCAGCATTGTCTTCAATCGTGCTACCCATTTCCCGTAATTGCTTGATCGCTTCTGCATGTGTCATGCGAGTAAATGGCGCTTTAATCGCTTCCAACTTGGAAATGTCACGTTCTAAAATCATCAAATCATCCTGATTGTGTGCAAGTACTTGCGCGATCATATAACTGATGAGTTGTTCCTGAATTTGAATGTTTTCATCATGATCACAAAAAGCGATTTCCGCGTCCATCATCCAAAATTCAATCAAGTGACGACGGGTTTTACTTTTTTCTGCTCGAAATACAGGGCCGAAATCGAATACGCGGCCAAGGCTCATAATAGCTGCTTCTAAATATAATTGACCGGATTGGGATAAGTATGCTTTACCCATGTCAAAATAATCGATATCAAATAATGTGGTCGTGCCTTCGCATGCATTGGGCGTTAAAATCGGCGAGTCGATTTTAGTAAATGATTGATTGCGAAACCAATCATAAGTAGCTTGAATCAATGTGTGGCGAATGCGTTGAATGGCCCACTGGCGTTTGGACCGCAACCATAAGTGACGATGATCGAGCAAAAATTCAGGCCCATGCTCTTTTTTGCCAATAGGGTAGTCATCAGCGATATGAAAAATTTGAATATTGCTGACCTGTAGTTCATATTCTTCTTTTTTAGGATGTTTACTTACAGTGCCTGTCATGGCTATCGATGATTCTAATGTGAGTTGACTCTGAGTCTCCCATACCTGCTCATTTACAGAGGGCTTGTGCACGATGCATTGAATAAATCCGCTACCATCTCGAACTTGCGGAAATGCAATTTTGCCAGAGCGTCGCATATTATATACCCAGCCCTTGATGGTAATTTCTTGATCCACATAGTGTGCAATGTTTTTGATTAATGTTGTCATAATATCCTCTGTAGGGGGTGCCCACAATTTGATGGTAATCTGTAAAATAGATGCTTAGTTCGTGTCACATCCCAAACGATTTTTAATAAATGCTTTCATTTCGTCTGGAAATTCACTTAATCCATAGTGCACATTGGCTTTTAAGAATCCAAATGCATCGCCTGTATCAAATTGCTCACCTTCATATTCATATGCAATCATTCTCCCTTGTGAGGCTAGCGTGTTCATGGCATCTGCCAATTGAATTTCATTGCCCCGGCCAGGTGGGGTGTTTTCCAAAATCGTATAGACATCTGCGGGGAATAAATATCGACCAACTACTGAAAAATCAGACTTGGCTTCATCTGCGCTTGGTTTTTCAACCACGCCATTGGCATAATGAAATGTGCCATCTGAGCGGGCGATATCATAGATGCCATATAAATGTAATTGACTGCGGGGTGTATGTTCCGTGGCATTGATTGCGCATTCAGTCTGCGCATATGCGTCTATGAGTTGTTTGCAGCATGGGGTTGAACTGTTGATCAATACATCGGGTAAAATGACGATAAATGGTTCATTGCCAACGAGTTCCTTGGAGCAAAGGACCGCATGACCAAGGCCTTTTGGATTGACTTGATGGGCATGTGTAATTTTAATTTTTTTCATTAACTGGCTGAGTTGGTCGAGCATATTGATTTTACCTGTCGCCTCTAATTTTTTGGCATAGGTGCTATTCATATCAAAAAAATCGAGAATAGTTCCTTTATCCGGAGATGTGACGAGAACGATCTCTTCAATGCCAGAATCTGCAGCTTCTTCAATGACGATTTGTAATGTGGGTTTAGTGCCAATAGCTAGGAGTTCCTTAGGTACTGCTTTGGTGACTGGCAAAAAACGAGTTCCCATACCAGCGACAGGTATGACTGCTTTTCTTACATGGGACATAGTATCTCCTTAGTTTTTGAAAAAAAATCCTATCAATGCCATATGCGCTTGTAAAGGGGATCTCAGTGGAATTATTAGACTTTTTCTTGAGTTTTTCATGACGAATCGGTAGTAATCGATGTTATTGTTGTTATATGGTAGATATGAGCAAGGAAATATCGAATGAAATCAAAAGAAAATAAGCCAATAAAAAAAACAGAGCCATCCGTCTTAAGCATTACAGATTCGAATATTGCATTAAAGACGATTCGAGAAAACTGGAGAGGGCCTGTTAATCCTGAAATTGCAGCAGCATTTGCCAGGCTAGAGTTGGCAGTGGCGCAATCAATGAAGAAAAAATTACCCCAGGTGCATGTAATGACAGATATTATTGAAATCGAGCCATTGGAACTTATTCGTCGGAATTTAATTGCCAAGGATATGTTATTTCTAAGTCGTCAAATCACCTATCATGTATCGTCGAGTTCCGATTTACCGACAATTTGGGGAAATGCCGATCGTATTACATTGGCCATATCGCAATTAGTTGAATATGTGGTCAAACGTGCTGATCGCCAGAGTAAGATTGAAATTGAGCTGTCTTCATTTTCTTTGCGTGGGCAAATGGGTGTGCGCATTCGTATTGAATACGTGGATCGGGATTTAGAAAATGTAAGCAATTATGCATTTTTGGATGATTTGCTCTGTTCGCCTGAAAATAAATTAGGCTCATCATTATGCGAAAGTCGACAGGCTATTTCGCATGAAAAAGGGAAAATGTGGGCGGAATTGAAAAAAACATGTGTATCAGAATATAATATTGTATTACCGGCAAGCGAGGATATGGCACGTATGCCAAAGAAGCAGGAAAAGACATTTAAGTATGATATTTCAATCATAAATTATGCGAATGTGAGAAAGCGTTTTGGCATTAAAAAAAGTTTGGCATTGGTATATGAAGTGGAGCATTATGTGAAATCGCTGATTCGCTATCCCATTGATATGGTGATGTCGATAGGCGATAAAGGTATTATATCCACGGTATATGAATCTCAAGGAAATAGTGCAAACTCTGTGGCCAGCCGAATTTCAGAGCGCCTTGGAAAAGAAGAATTTCAAATTAATAAAAAAACCGTAGAGCTATTATTTCAATATGATTTAACTGTATTGACACCTCAATCGGATTTAAATGTATAAATGGAATTGTTCACAAATACCTAATTATCGCTGTTTTTCCACTGCGGGACTGTTGAACTATCACATGATAATAAGATTGTATTCATTTATGTGTCAACACATGCGCATGGTACTTTGCTGGTTTGCTCTTGGAATCTATCCTGCAAGAAAAACAAATGCGGCAGGGAGTTTCTGATGATTTTTTGTCGGTGGGTGGAACGTCGCAAATCCTCTAAAAATAGATGTTTGAAGTAGTTTGTTAATATAAGGAGCATATGTTATGATTTGGGATTTTTTTTGTAATGGCGATATATGTCCAGTTTGGCAATTGCCTGCAGTATTGCTTATTGCCATTGGGGTGTTGTATTTTGTGCCATTGCTTCGCTCAACAATAGGGCTTGTTCGATTTTCAGGTGAGTGGGTGCACGTAGTTAATCGACCATTTGGTAAGTTGGAAGTTATTATCTCTCCAGTACGAAATACCTTTGGAAATATTTGTATGGCAGGTTTGTCCGCATGGTATTTGTCTAGTTTTGTAAGGGATACTAATTTTGATGATTATGCTTTAATCATTTCCGCAATAATACCGATTTTTTTAATTGCATGTTCATTCATACATCGAAAAATAAGACGAAAAGACTATCTGTCGCTTATGACATTAAATAGTGCATTTCCAGATATGGATCCACATGTATTTTTTGATTATATTTTTTCGATTCGTGGTGTTTTATCAACTCACTTACCAAAAACTCCTAGCCGATTAGTACCCAAACAGGTCATTGATTATTCGCGATCAATGAAGAAAAATAAACTGCCTTTTTCTACAAAAATTAACGGGCTATGGAGTACCGCATGTATTGCAAATTTACTGCAATGTGCATGCGTTTATTTTGATAAGAAAAGTGTTCGCAATATAGCGGCAAATTTATCTATCATTTGGTGTCATCGTATTATGCATTTAATTGCTGGGAAAATTACAATTGAATGCATGTGTGATGAAAATGCATTCAAACAAAATATGCCAAAAATATTTGTATTCACTCATAAGAGCTTCTTTGATTTTATTTTAGCGCCGTTTATTGCCCTGCATATTCAAAAAAAATCGCAGTATCAGGGTGCAGATGATATATCAGTGCCATTATTTTTACTTGCTGCAAATCACTTTAAACGCAATCCCATTTATAATTATGTACTTGGTATTGGACGCATGGCAGAGCGTTTAGGGATGATATTTGTTGAGCGTGATGATAGTGCCAGTGCTACTCGAGCAAAACGAGTGATTGATGCAAGTGTAGAAAAGTTGATGGCAGGTAATGATATTAGCATCTTTCCACAAGGTACGCGTGCAAAGCCTTTTTTTGATCTGTCTGGTAATCGTTTGGATGCAGGGTATTATTCAACAGGAAGTAAGCGTCGCATGAAAACGGATGGTGGATATTTAAAAAAGGGTGCTGCTTATATTGCGGTGGAAGGTGTTTTAATGGCATCTACAAAAGAGTGCCTGGATAATATAATGATTGTGCCTGTTGCGATGAATGGCACGGCAAATGCGTGTCCTAGAGGGACTTCCCAGGTTCATATGAATAGAAATATATATGTGCGAGTTAATCAACCCATTGTAGTGACGCAAAAGGATCTGTATAATGCGATTGGCAAGTCATCGGATCCACAATTTGAAGAGAAAAAACGAAATTTTGTCATGGCAGTGCATAAGCGTATTGATGCATCGCTTCGTGATGCAAGTAAAATTAATGGTGAATTGGAGAGACGTTTGCTTGAACATGCTAGGCATATTTGCGATGCTTTTCAAATGGATGAGTTGGCACTTGCAATGAAGCAATGGCGTGGAGACGATACCTTAGTGCATGCAACGCTTGATGCTATTTTTGCATGTAAGCCTGAGAAGTGGCGAATCTATGTGGGTGAGTTAATTTATCAATTGCTTCACTTTGGATCTCGCGATGCTATTTTAGCAATTAGGCAGCGTATTGTAGATCATATACCTAAAGTGTAGATAAACAAGGGCGTGCAGATGATGAAATTGTTTTACCAGTTGCGTTATTGGTCGATATATATTCTGATGCTGTGTATATTGCCTGCACTTTTTTGGCCCATGTGGGAATCTGGAATTGCCAGTCTAATATGTATTTTTATCAATAAGCCAATATTGGGTGATACGGTGGGTCAGATAGCTGCACATCTATTCGCTTTTTTAACACTCAGTCCTATTGTTATTGTTTCACTATATGGGGTCATGTTCTTTTTCATCGGGGTGATTTTATATGTTCCTTTGGTGATGGTTTGTCAGAAAAGATATATAATTCATAAAACACAATTATTGCTTAGTGATCAATATTCTATTTCATCCAAATGGATTGAGTGTTTATGGGTATTTTTTATGACTATATGGGTATTTTTGAAACTCGGTTATACAATTACTTTTCTAGAAATTAAGACTGTTGTATTTGCACAGGGACTGTTTGCTTCTCTGTGTATAGAAACTGCATTCTGGATTCATATCATATCTTTAGGCAGTTTTTTCAGTATTGGCATCTTATGGCATCGGTTTTTATTCAATCGCATCTTTAAAGCATCTGCTTAAAGCTCTAAAAAAAATGCCCATCTGAGTGATTTTTCTGATTTTACATTATATACGTAACATAAATAAATGCGCTATAGCTAAATAAGAGCATGCAACCAATAATACGGCCAAAGCATTGTTTGATCATCGTGAGCGGTAATAATAATATCCCAAATGCGAGCATGATGGGGTATTGCACGGAGATCAATTCTTGAGTGATTTCTATGGGGGCAATGACTGCGGCTATGCCAATGGCAAGTAGGATATTCATGATATTGCTGCCAATGACATTGGCAATGCATAAGTCATCGTGTCCACGAATAGCAGCTACCAATGATGTGATCAGTTCTGGGAGTGATGTGCCGAGTGCGACCATGGAAATGCCAATAAAATATTCGCTGATATTATAGGCTCTAGCAATGGTTGTGGCTGCATAGAGAAAAAAATATGCACTGGCACTAATCAGTATTATTCCCAGGATGCTTAAAAAAATAGGTTTTTGTAATGAATTGTTTTTTTCTGAAATGTGATGATCGTTAGGTGGTTGTGATCGATGTTCTTTTTTTGCCCAGCGAATGCTAAGGATTGTAAATATAATCATCAAAGTGAGTAGAATTGAGCCATCCAGATAATTGAGTTGGTTATCTATGCTGAGTCCATAAAATACAAAAAGTATGATAATACTAATTGGAATATCACGACGAATAAGTTGTCGATCTATTTGGACAGGTCGGATTAATGCGGATAATCCAAGTACAAGTCCGATATTGGCAATATTGCTGCCAATAATATTGCCGAGTGCAATGCCACTGGTATTTTTAATTGCGGCAATGCTGGTGACTATCATTTCTGGTGCGCTGGTGCCAAATGCTACGACAGTTACCCCAATAATTAATGGGCTGATGCGTAAGTATTTGGCTGTTTGCGAGGATCCTTTGACTAACATCTCTGCGCCTATATATAATCCTATGCCGCTGAGTAATGCATATATCCATAATAAAAACATATTGTCTCCATTGATTGTATGGAAAAAATTAAATAGTTATCAGCCCATATCTCTTTATATTTTAATAGTAAATATGAAAAAATCATATGTGTTATGGTGATTTTAGGCAAAGTAATGCACCGTATGAGGTTCATATATATCAATAATTACATTTAAAATCGTGACTCATAGCCAATTGCTATATTTACTTCTGGTATGTCTAAACTGTGGGTAGTCATTCCAAGAAAAAATTCGCTGTGGATATGCGGAAAAATACCTTTTATGCCCGCATAGGTATGATTATTCCAATGTGCATTAGTTGTATCCATTTTATCAAACGAGGTGTAAATCTTGTGTCCCAATGCAATTAATTTATGATTGTTTAAGCCAAAAGACAATTCTGGATTGATATGTAGCTGATTTGGTAATGATATGCCATGGATATCCATGCCAATATTGATACGAGTTTGCAGGTGATTAAAAAAAGAATGCGTATAGCTTCCCCCCGCATGCATTGCTATATCTGAAAATAAATTGAGTATATCAATGCCCATATAGAGTTGAAATCCATTGTGCATGCCAGCTGCTAGGCGATAAGGGGTGCTATTTTTTTGCTGGGGATGATCATCTGGATAAAATATACTTTCGCCAAAATTAAACCCATAGTATGGAAATTCAGTTTCAAAGAAAATTGGATCAATATGCACGTATGGTTTTGAATTTATATCAATTTCAAGGTTTACTGTTATAGCATTTTCTCGGGCAGCAGTCACAGGTATATTAAATGCATTGGCAAAGACTGTCGCCATATTCGGATTGTCATTTGTTTTTATTCCACCACGGCAGGAAGTTAATATAATCTGATATTTATTGTGATCATTGTCCGTGGCAGGTCCAAAAAAATTATGAAATAGCTGTTTTAATAGCTTGGCTGTGTAAGAGGTATTGTCGATATCATGCTTGTCTTCACCTAAGGTGATGCGAGTGTCATCGCCATGAGCGTCAATAATTAATATATCTGGAATACCATACTTATTACGAATGTGCCATGGTAATGTATGAAATTCCTGATCATTGGATGCTTCCGTATAAATAATACGCAAGTTTTTATTATATGCTAAGATACTATTTGAAAATGCATCATTATAATCGTGATCGGCTATAATACCAAGGATTAGCGGCTTATCATTGTCCATTGTTGGATCGCTGGCCAGCTGAACCATATGACGTAATAAATCATGGGAGTACCGGCTGAAGTGAATTATATTAAATGTTTTCCATAATAAAATGGCATTCTCTGCACCGATGCTATTTTGCGCATGACTAATATCTTTTTCAGTCATGGTATAATGCGTATGAGCAATAATATCGCGATATTGAATCAATGCGTCAGTTGGTATTTTTTTATTTTTTTCGAGTTGTTGAATAAGGGTCTGTTTATCCGTGATTTTACTTAATTTAATGAGCTTATGGGTAATATCATTTGTATCTTTGGATAGCAGTGTGTTTGGAATAGTCGTATTTTTTTTTCGTATTGGAGAAAATTCACAAAATTTAAATGCAAAAAAATGCTTATCGCCGACAGTGTTTGCAATATCTATTAATGCGGATAGCGCCTGCATTAGTTGATCGCTGTTTTTAAATATCATTTCATTGGCTATTTTTAATATATTTAACAGCTGTGTGGGTTGATTGAGACGATATTGAATCATAGTGATTAGCTTCAATAATTGTTTTTCTGAAAGAAAATCATATTTTTTAAAAAGAGAAGAAAATGTCTGTATACTATCAGGATAGGTATTGATAAATTTTAAGATGCTATGAATATTGAAGTATATGTGTTGTGATGTTGATTGTGCCACAGCTATTGTAATAAGATTTTTTGATTCAACACTACAGTCATTCTTTTTACAAAAAATTAATGTATTTGAAATACGACTGATCGTATTTGCAGAAATATGTTTTTGTTTGCTAAGTATAAGGGATAAAATTTCTTCAATTATAGGTACTTCAAAGCTTTCGTTCTCATGGCTGCATGTGGATAAATGCTGACCATAAAGGATTGTACTGTGTGCAGGGGCATTTGGCGGGGAATAAATATAGGCAATGTCCGGTATAAAGTCTGAATTGAAATCCCCGACTTTAATGTCTGATAGATTTTTCTCTGGAATATCTTTTTGTTTAAATTCTCGAATATTCGTATAACAGGAAAACTTGGATGTGATCGCAATGTTTTTTTTCAATCCGCGATATAGATCATAATTGGGCACATAGAGCCTCGACGTGTTGACTCTCGATAAGCCAATAGTAGGGTTTGAATAAAAATCTATGCCAATATGTGATGGTAATGTCGCATCGTGACTATTGTTGATGGATATGCCATTTTTAGTAATATGCTGATTATGTGCAATATGGTATATTGCATATAGGTCTGAATCACTTTCTTTGGATGGATCAAAAGGGCGAATAGTAAATACATCAGGCATGGTTGTATATCCTTAATGGGTGTTGTTGAATGGGGTTGCCCTTAGGAACGTCCATCTTCTGTGTTTCTTAGCTAGTTTCCAACTCAAAATATCTAAGGGTATGAAAATAAAGAGTAATATATGAAAAATAGGGTAAAAAAAAGGAGGGTTTTCCACTAATTTGTGATATAGAAATTTATCCCAAACCCCATAATCACAATGGAGACCCTCCCAATGAGAAATAAACTACACAATCAATTATGTTTTGTCGAGCCCAGTATAGATCATCCGCATGCTCATGAATTGCAAGCCATAGATCCTGCATTCCCGTGAAAAACATAACGAGGCAGGTGATTTGATTTCCAATGTCGCATAGATGTCGTACTGTTTCTTTAATGCCAGAGCGCTTATCCGCCTGATGGATGATAGCAGAAATACTCTTTCCTTTGTTGCTGCGCATTGTTATGTATGCCTCAATACATGACGATGCGAAAGATGACAAAATAAACATTAAACTCATAAAAATAGGGATATGTAGGTTGTTTGGCTGATTTCTCGTTATGTATTTTTCAGGAATGCAGGATAGATGCCCTCATCCAGTGCCATCCCAAAATAGCTGAACTGATATATAACGATCTGGTTCAAG
>CAYZSU010000037.1:0-12893 GCA_964480565.1 uncultured Myxococcales bacterium
TACCACATTATTAATCTTATTACTCGTCAATTCATTGAAATCGGTGTACTAGTGGGTTAAGCAATATTAGCAATGATGAACACTGTTATAATCAATTGATAAATTATCTGAAGCAGCAAGGTATTATTCCAAAAAAATATTATCCAAATTTTTTAGCACTTGCGGATAGATACTTAACCAACATTCAAGAAAGAATTCTTTTTCTACGTTTTTTAAGCCAAAGTTTTTTAGATATTGATGATAAACTGCTTGTATGAAAATCTGTATAACAATGAGGGCATGACCTCATTTCAAAATAAACAATGGTTTCCAGCGCATTATCAATAATAAAAATACAGTAGTCGCTGTCTCGGTTTCTCGCAAACCCACAACCGGAGCGTACATGCAAGTACGTGAGGATCCACGGGTGTTATACTCAAGAAATATCGAAGATGGGCGTTTTTCAACACTTCCCTTTCATTAAAAATGATATCCAACGGATATGGTTGTGTTAATCTGTGGGTTGATGCCGCCATCGATAATTTTTGCAGCGCCGCTGTACTTGCTTAAAAAATAAATAAATGCGGGTTCTACTTCCACATCAATCATAAACCCACCAGGGAAGATAATATCTAGGCCCAACCCCAGCCCCATGCCCGCGCCATAGGAAAATGTTTTGGATTCCAATGCGCCACTGCCTGGCACTGCTTGGCCGTACATCATCAAGCCTGTTTTTATATAGGGTAGCATTCGAGTGTTACTTTTTAAGAGTAAATTGGTGGTACAAAATGTGTATTTGCCGGATAAATTACCTACCAGAATCCACTGTGTTTTGGGCGTATTATTAAATGTAGCATGATTCATGGAAAATCGAATATGGGCTTCTGCGCCGATATTATCCAGTATATTGGTTCCAAACTTTAATGAATAGGCGCGCGCAAACCATTTATCGAAGGACTCGCCGGTAAGTAAATTTTTGTCATGGCTGGCGGTAATCATACCAATGCCAGCAGTGACATAAGGGCCCACATGCCATCCAGGCTGGGGTGGCATATATAGGGACTGCGTTGCAAATGCATGAATGGGAATGGTTAATAAAAGAAAAAAGGTTATATATATGATACGAAGCATGTATATAAGGTAGCAATAAATACGATAGGATGCAATCTTGAGACGTCTATGATAGATTATACGATCATATTGCAATCATATCCCAGTATTGCTAAGGATTTATGCGGGGAGCGAAATAGTGATCGATTTATTATGTCAGTGTCAAAAACAAGTATTTGCAGTTCATGAAAATCAACATGCGATGTTGACAGATTCATCCATTGATTCCTTTGCTGAATTTTGCCAGGAGCGCTGCTATCAACTGACCTGCTTTCAGCGGGACAATGATATTTTATTTGATCATGTCGATAGTAAAGATAAATGCCAGGCCTATTTGGATGATGATTATAATTGTATCCGGGCATATATTGCTGCACTTTCTCCAAATACCAGTCTCATGGCGCTATTTCAGAAAATCATAGATTATATAGATGAAAAAACGGACCATTCCTTACCTGCACTTCAATGGATTGAGTCTCGTTTTCATATGCAGCTTACAGCGTATCGCTACTTAATTCGTTTTTCTAGTTATTTAAGACAAGGTGAGCATCAATGAGTCAATATTGGGACCAAAATATTGAACTATTAACCTTGCACCATCCCATGTTGGCTAAGCAACTCATTCAATGCGGTGGTCAATCTGAATTACCGCCGATATCGTGTGCAACAACCTCATTGCCTGATACAGCGGAATTAACAAGCATTTATCTTTGTTTGAGTTTGCCCTTGGATGATTTGTTTTTGACATTTTATGAATCATTGCCATCCCATGTTAAAGGGGTATTTATTATTGAAAAGGACATAAATACACTGGCATATCAGTTACAAAATTATGATTATACGCGGGTATTACAGGATGACCGTATTCACTTCTTAATCAATATGAGTGTGCATGATATTATATTGCACTGTGAACAATATTTTCGCTTGCCAGATATGCATGCGTATTTGGATTATATTATCGCATGGCCCAATTTTTCGCCCAAGTGTGCGGTCTATTATGATGAATGCATTGGCCAGATTAAACAGTGTATTGGGCTGATTCAAAGTGATACGGTATATAATCGTGTGGATACCTATCATGGATTTATAAACTGTATTGATAATGCGGATCATCTGTCCAATGTCCGATGGGTGGATGGCATGCGCTCATCATGCCAGGCATGGCCTGCCATTTTAATAGGTGCGGGGCCATCGCTTACGCGTCGCCTGGACTGGATCAAGCAGATGAGTTGCCATACAATTATTATTGCAGCGGACAGTGCATATCCAATTTTGAAGAAAGCGGGTATTATACCGCACTTTATATGCGTGCTCGAGCGCATTGAATCCATTCGGGATTATTTTGACACGCTTGATACGCCAGCGAACGATTATCCTTATATGGTAGTGAGCCCTCTCGTATCTCCTCGTATTATGTCATCATTTGATCAGCGAATTATTGCAATGAATATGGAGCTATCCTATTTAAAATATCTATATCCACGGGCAAAACCATTTTCAACCGGGTTGTCGGTGACCAATATGGGCTATGAGTTGGCTGTTCATTTGGGATGTCATACTGTATATCTTGTGGGACAGGATTTTGCATATGATGCGAATAGTGAATTAAGCCATGCGGATGGGTTTACCCGTCAGACATATAAATCATCGGAGTATAATCACTCGGATGAAGTGGAGGTGCAGGGTAATAATGGCGATCGTATTTTATCCCATTGCACGTGGAAACGATTTTTACATATACTAAATCATCAAATTTATCAGGCGGATATTCCATGTATCAATATTATGGAGTCTGACTCTGGTGCCATTATTCCAAATGCACGACGCGTATTTCCAGAACCAGCACTTTCATCAACTAATAATATTGATGATAATGTACAACAGGCTGTCCATCAATGTCAGACAATATCTATGGGCATTGCATTGCCAGATATGCTGCCGATACTCACACAATATCAACAAAATTGTGATGCATATTTGCAGCGACTATTTCAATTGCTAGAATTTAGCCAAATTAATGATGATGACCGTGTGTATCTGGGCCAATTAAAGTCCATTATGCCCGCATTGATTGAGATTAGTGAAAAATTGCAGCATGACTCGGAAGGTGTGTATATGCATATTTTAGCGCCATTCGTATTTTCAAATACAATCAATTTAGCAAAGCAGCATTTTTTCTATACGTATTCCAAAATAGATGAACAAAAAAAATTACAGTCATTGATTCCATTATTTATCGACTGGATTGATCAATTGCATTTTTGGTGCGGCCAAGTTGCCTATACCATCGTACGTAAAAAGGATGATGCATGAGTGATAATCACCAGTGTTTTGAAAAGAATATTGCGGCACTGAAGCAATATCATCCAGGGATATATCAGCATATTGAGTCTCAAATAACGGAAGATAGATGTGGATATATAAAGAGTGATTCTAAGCTTTCCGCTATGCCCCATGTTGCGCATATGGCGCTATTGATTATCATTGGTTTACAGGACTATGCATCTGTTACTGCATATATCAACGATAATGCTTTTCAGGATAAGTATGCGTTGATTATTGAGCCGAATTGTCGCTTGTTTTTGCAGGTATTGGATACTGTGGATATGTCATCCATGTTTGTGAACAAAAAAATTACCTGGTTGATCGGTTTTGATCGTGCAGATCTAAATGCGGCATTATTTCATTATTTCATTCAGCATCATATTATACCTTTAATTGAATTGAGCCATATTTGGGTATATCAGGCGATGGACTCTGCATTAGCGGATATTTTTTCGCATGTGCAAACATCCATCTCCGAGCAATTTTCATATGCCGCAAGCATGATGATGAAACGCCCTGCCCAAATGATGAGCATGATTCAAAACATGATTGCCAATTGGCAGGTGTGTGCGGATATGCCTGCAGTGCATGCATTACAGGGGTGTTTTTCAGATGCAGTGGGTGTGGTGGTGTCCACAGGTCCATCGCTTCGTGACACATTGCCTGCATTAAAACGCATTGGGCATCGTGCAATTATTGCATGTGTTGACTCCGGATTATCCTATTTATTGGAAAATGATATTGTGCCGCATATGGTGATTGCAGCGGACTCTGCGCCACGTATTGCTGAATTGTTCAGGGATATGCCGTATTTGAAACATACACCGCTCATTGTGCTGCCATTTGTTCATCCAAGCACTATTGCATCCTATCGAGGCCCAACAGCATGCTATATTTCTAAGGAAATGGACCAGTCCTTATTTTTTTCCGACCATGCGGATGTCCTGTCCGGTGAATGCGTATCGCATCTTGCATTTAGCGTATTGCAATACATGGGATGCCGTGAGGTTTATTTGTTTGGTCAAGACTTGGCATTAAAGCGGGGAAATAACGATGCCTATGCATTTAAGCGGGATGATAGTCATTATGATGGCCATCTGGAAGATGTGCGTTGTCGGCAGGTAATGGGAAATGATGGAACGCCCATTACATCACGCGATGATTTTAGTCGAATGGGTGTTGTGTTTTCCCATATGGTGCGTTTAGAAAATAGTCATGCAAGAAATGTGATTCCAAAGCATATGGGCGCTAAAATTGATGATATTGATCAGTTGGATCCGGATCAATTAAATCCGGAATTATGGTCCGCTATATCCTTGGCGCATGTATATGATGCGATTAAGGCGACATCCAACAATGCATTTGAGCCATCCGTTATTATGGAAACATTGCATTTGGTCGATTCATTTTTACATTGGTGTCATGCGCGAGTCAGTGAGTTACGCCATATTATGGTATGCGATAAGAATGATGTGGATAAGAATGATCTGTGTGTGCAGATACAACATCTATGCCATCATGAATTATTTCGCCAAAGCGAGCATATTTTTAATCGTCTATTGATTGGTTTTTGCTCGCAAAAGATTTTGTCATTACGACAATCCTTGCTCAGTTATCATTATGATCACTCGGATAGCGCTACACATTGGGAGGGGATTTCGAATAATTATATGGATATGTTAGTCACTGCGATGAGTTGGGCACAGTACATGAGGCAGCATATTCGAAGGGTTGATGGTATTGCAGTGCTTGGATCGACTGGTTGTATTATTCAATAATAAAAAGGCGTGATATGTATACGTATACATTTTCAAATATAACGGATGTGTTGATAGATTTAGGTAGTCAGCATGTTCATAATATGCAAGCAGAGGAGTGCTCCATATGCCTCGCATTTTCTGATTTTTGTATGCAAATAGCGAGTGACTGTGCATTGACATTGGAAAAGATCAATATTTATGCACTTAGCAAAGAAAAACTCTCCAGTGAAATTGATAGGATGACAGCTGAATGCAATGCATCCATCATTGGGCAGGTTCAAAAAAATAATATATTGCGGACATTGATGGAGCCAATTATTATTAAATTGTTTCGAGAGTTAGTACAGCAGATGGACCATATTAATGAAGTGGAGAAAGAATACTATATTCGCCATGATGCGATTGTTCATTGCCATATGCAGTTGTATATGATGATCGCAACAATCGGATATTATATCAGTGATTTGGATAATAAATGACACAAATTTTTCATAATAAAGCGCTATTTATCATTCATGATGTATATATGGATGGAAATCATTTTCCCACAGGGATTGGCTACTTGGCCGCTATGCTTGAAAAAAATAATGTGGACGTGCGTGTATGCAATCAGGATGTGTATCATTACAGCAATGAGGAATTGGCCAGTCAGTTTTTAAATGAGTCCTATGATATAATTTGTGTGGGTTTTTTGGCAGCCAGGTATCGGGAAACGATAATGGAACTATGTCAAACAATTAACCAGCATAAGCAGGATGCATGGCTAGTGTTAGGTGGTCATGGCCCAACGCCTATTGCGCAGTATGTGCTCAAAGATACACAGGCAGATATTGTAGCTATGGGAGAAGCTGAAGATACGATTGTAGATCTCATGGCATGTCGGAAACATCACGATGATTTATCAAAAGTAGCGGGCATTGCATATCGTGAGGATGATCATGTGATGATAACTCCTAGGCGGACACCTCCTCAGGATTTGGATGTGCTGCCACTGCCTGCATGGCATTTATTTCCTATGGATATGTATGCCACATGTTGCATGATGTGGCGCCAGGATTTAACGGATAGAAGTTTGGGACTTTTAAGCAGTCGTGGATGTGTGGGCCAATGCAATTTTTGCTATCGCTTGGAAAAAGGAATTCGATTTCGACATATAGATTTGGTTGTAGATGAAATGGCATTACTGCAGGAAAAATTTGGTATTAATTATTTTGTCATGCAGGATGAATTATTTGTGGCCAATAAAAAACGAATATTTGATTTTCGAAATGAATTAAAAAAACGCGATATGACAATTAAGTTCTTTTGTGATGCGCGCGTGGATATTATGGATCGTGAACTCGTTGATTGTTTAAAACAATGTGGTTGCCAGTCGCTTAACTTTGGTATTGAATCCACAAATGATGATGTGCTCAAGCGCATGCAAAAACAAACGAGTATGGAGAAAAATATTCGTGCCGTTCGATTGGCAAATGATGCGGGCATTGGTGTGAATTTGAATATGTTGTGGGGAAATTTGGGTGATAATGAATCAACACTATGGAAAAATGTGGAGTTTATAAAAAAATACAATACCTATGAATCCATTCGTACAATGCGTCCTCCCACACCCTATCCAGGATGTCCGCTATATGATTATGCAATAGATAATACGTTATTGGAAGGGCCTGATGATTTCTTCGATCGATTTACAAATTCAGATCGATTGACTGTTAATTTTACAGAACTTTCCAATGATAAATTCTATGAATTACTGCTTGCCGCCAATACGGAGTTGATACTCGATCATTTTAACCATGTGCAAGGTGATATGGTTGAGGCATATGCATTGATTCAGGATTTTAAAGATTTATATGAGGGAAATTATAATTTATTTCGCGGGGCGAGGCATTATTCGAGGAAAGAT
The DNA here is from genome assembly GCA_964480565.1 of uncultured Myxococcales bacterium. Classification (GTDB taxonomy): domain Bacteria; phylum UBA10199; class UBA10199; order 2-02-FULL-44-16; family JAAZCA01; genus CAYZSU01. The sequence goes on from CAYZSU010000037.1 coordinate 7,084, forward strand.
AATGATACATGCGAGGAAGCCGTTTAAAGGAGCATGATTATGAGTCAGGAAATTAAATTTTGTAAAAAATGTGTGATGCCCAATACACGGCCAAATATTCATTTTGATAAGAATGGTATATGTGAAGCGTGTAATAATTATGAGAAGAAAAAAAATGTTAATTGGGATCAGCGATTTGATGAGTTAAAAACATTATGTGAAAAATATCGCGGTTGCAATGGCAATGGGTATGATTGTGCGATTGCGGTGTCTGGCGGTAAGGACTCGCATGTGCAGGTGCATATTATGAAAGATTTGCTTGGGATGAATCCAGTGTTGTTGGCCGTGGATAATTTCAGTTGGACTGACACGGGTTTTCAGAATAAAGCCAATATTTCTGAATCCTTTGGTTGCGATATGATTTCATTATCATTAAATCGAAAAGTCGCGAAAAAGATGTTGCGAAAAGGGTTGGTGAATTTGGGATCACCCACATGGTATGCGGATGCAGCAATTTACGCCTATCCATATCGTATGGCGATTCAACTCAAAACTCGATTGCTCGTTTACGGTGAGAATGTTAATTATGAATACGGCGGTGGACAGAAAAAAGAGACCTATAGCGCTAAGCGACAGATTGAAAACGATGTGGTTAAGCCTGTGGATTTAACATCATGGATTGATGATGATGTGAGTATGACGGATTTGTATTCCATCGTGCCACCTACATTGGATGAAATTAATGCAGCTAAATTAGAGCCCATCTATATGTCCTATTTCTATCCATGGGATAGCCATCAAAATTATCAAATTGCCAAGCGCTATGGATTTCGTCATATGCAGCATGAATGGGTGCGTGAAGGTACGATTGAAAATTACAATCAAATCGATAGCCCTGGGTATTTACTCAATCAATGGTTTAAATACCCGAAATTCGGTCATGCCAGTGCCACTGAAATGGCATCGCGTTGGATTCGTGCCGGTCGATTATCGCGCGATGAAGGGATTTGCTTGGTGAAAAAATATGATCCCAATTTGGATCAAAAAATATTGGATGATTTTATAAATTTTGTAGGACTTACGCATCGCGAGTTTTGGGAGATTGCGGATAAATGGTATAATCGAAATTTATTTGAGCAGGATGCGTATGGCGTGTGGCATCAAACATTTGAATTAAAGTAGGGAATAGTTAGAAGTTAATGATTAGTCACAAATATAATTATATAGGTTTTATAGGTGTCATTTTCGGCCTTAAGAGCCGGAATCCATGAATTATAGCCATTCCTGGTCACTAGCTTTGATGATCGACGGTCAACGACGCAATCCCTAACAAATAGGAGAATTATGTATACAATTACTGACCCACTCAATACCCCTTGTCAGATTGATATGGAAATTACGAGTGCATGCAATCATACATGTCGATACTGCTATAATTACTGGCGTCATGATAAGGAAAATCCACAACATACAGTGATGTCCAAAGATACGCTGGATAAAATTATCGATCAGTTGATTGAGAATAATGTTTTTAATGTGGTGCTTACCGGTGGGGAGCCATTTTTAAATTTTGATTGCTTGCTTCATGGAGTGAAACGATTAACTGAAAATAATATTTTAGTGAGTTGCAATAGCAATTTAACGGTTGCGACCCGTGATAAACTGCAACAATTAAAAGATGCAGGATTGCCGCATATTTTAACGTCGCTATCATCCTATGATCCGGAGATGAATGATAAAATTTTTGATAAAAAAGGCGCCTATGTCAAAGTGATTCAAAATATTCGCCACGCTGTGGATATTGGAATTAAGATCAGCGTGAATACGGTGATTAGCAAGCATAGCCAAAATCATGTGTATAAAACAGGATTGCTGGTAGCTGCACTCGGTGCAAGTAATTTATTTTTAACGCGCGTAGTGCCATCCACATCATGTGGGTCAGATGCGGCAAAGGAGTTTGTTTTGGCACCCAACGATTATATCCCTGCACTTGACGATGCCATTCGCGTGAAAGAGGAAACAGGCATTACCATTGGATCGCTGATTCAATACCCCGTGTGTTTTTTAAAGGATGTAGAAAAATATGCGGACTTTGTGGGGCGCGGATGTACGGCGGGTAAGAAAATGGTATGTATCGGTGCAAATGGCGATACGCATGCCTGCCTGCATGAAGAAAAATCCTATGGCAATGTATTGGATATTGGCTTGAAAGCAGTATGGGATAATATGCACATGTGGCGGGATAATTCCTTGGTGCCAGCGGATTGTAAGGAGTGTGATTGGTTAGAATGGTGCGAAGGTGGATGCCGCGTATATGCACGTGGATTGGATCAACCGGATTTTATGTGCCAGGGCTCAGAAAATTTACCAAAACCTATCAAGGATTATGAAAAATCCATGCATTTAATTACCGATGATAGTTCATTTTATGTGCGTCCGGGGCTTCGCTTTCGTAAAGAAGATAGGTTTTATTTAGCTCATATTGTAGGTGCTTGGATTGTCAAAATATCCGAGCCAGTGGCCCTGTTTTTAAAAGAAATGTCACAGTCTGGAAAGAATTTTAAAGTCGATGATTTTGTCAGTGATAAAGAAATATTGGCAGATCTGCTTACTAAAAATATTGTACAAAAGGTCAGCCAATGAGCAGTGAGATTAGTATTGGTAATCGAATTATTTCCAGCGCGCACATGCCATTGGTTATTGCAGAAATAGGCATTAATCACAATGGTGATATTCAAAAAGCAATTCAAATGGTACATGCGGCAAAGTCTGCTGGGTGCGAGTGTGTGAAATTTCAAACACATATTGTAGACGATGAAATGCTTCCCAATGATGTGATTCCTGGCAATGCAAATGAAAGTATTTGGACGATGATGAATCGTTGCGCATTGAGTCTCGATGAACAAGTGCAATTAAAGGTATTAGTTGAGTCCTTGGGCATGATATTCATGAGTACGCCATTTTCCAGAAAAGCGGCTGATTTTCTAAATGATATCGATGTACCTGCATTTAAAATTGGATCCGGCGAATGCAATCATTATCCCTTAATCGAGCATATTGCCAGGTTTAATAAACCGATTATTTTAAGCACGGGTATGAACGATATTTCGAGTATTCGAAAAGCAGTTCAAATTATTGAAAAAAATAATGTGCCCTATGCCTTAATGCATTGCACATCCATGTATCCCACGCCCTATACCTGCGTAAGACTAAATGCCTTGCACGAATTACAGGGAAAATTCCCCAATGCGCTTATCGGGCTAAGCGATCACTCCATGGGGAATTATACGTGTTTTGGCGCGGTTGCCTTGGGTGCGTCTATACTTGAAAAACATTTTACCGCGGATAAATCATGGCCAGGCAGTGATATACCCATATCCATTGATACGCAGGAATTGGCTGATTTGATTAAAGGCGCAAATGCCATTCATGCGGCGATGCCAGGGACTAAAGCAATACTTAAGGAAGAGGATTCAACCATTGCCTTTGCCTATGCGAGTATTGTAAGTATTGCGCCTATTAACGCAGGCGAGGTATTTTCCATGGATAATATTTGGGCCAAACGTCCGGGCACTGGTGAACTGCTCGCTGATCAATTTAATGATATACTTGGTAAACGCGCTGCTTGTGATATAAATGTGAATCAGCAGATTAAGAAAAAAGATATTGTGTAGGAGTGAGCATAATACATACATGAGGATTCAAGAAATAGGTGTAACGCAGTAGATGGATGTTAACAAGGATTGTTCAAAAATGTCCATATTCTAGGCAGGCAGCAAATTTAATGAGGGCGCATACATATTAGTATGTAACCGATTTGAATTTGATGGCTAACACCGAAGATGGACATTTTAGGGCAATTCCTACCTGAGGTGGATTATGAAAAATATATGCGTCTATACATGCAACCGATCCGAATACAGCCGGTTAAAATCCGTGATGCAGTCGGTTCATGATCACTCGGATTTAAACTTGCGAGTAGTGGCTAGCGGATCGCATTTATTAAATCGCTTTGGCAATACAGTGTGTGATATTGAGGCGGATGGGTTTAGCGTGGATGAGCGAATTTTTACGGTCATTGAAGGCGGTACGCTCGAAACAATGAGCAAGTCCATTGGCTTAGCCATTATTGAACTATCGACCTATTTTGCTAGAGCAAAACCGGATATGCTATTAGTAATCGGCGATCGCTATGATTTGCTGCCTGCTGTGATTAGTGCGGCTATGCAGAATATTCCGATCGGTCATATTCAGGGTGGCGAGCGCACAGGCACGATCGATGAATCCATTCGTCATGTGGTAACCAAATTTTCGCATGTGCACTTTCCAGCTAATAAATCCAGCCGCGACTTTATTTTGCAAATGGGTGAAAAGCCAGATCATGTATTTGATGTGGGTTGTCCGGCCATTGATTTGTTGCTATCTTCGCCACAAATGACGCGCGATGAATTATTTGCTACCGAGGAAGTAAGAGCAAAGATTGGAAAATCTCCCATACCAGCAAATGATTACTTGCTACTTATTCAACATCCGGTGACCACGGAGAATCATGATAGCTTTGATCAGATGATGGCGACATTGGAAGCCGTGCATGCGTTAAATATGCAGACGATTTTAATTTCACCCAATATTGATCCAGGGTCAGACCCAATGGTGGCGGCTATTCGCGCATTTCAGTATAAATATGAGAATCATCAGTTGTTTACCTATCGTCATATGCCATTGGATCTCTTTTTTAACCTTCTAAATCATGCTGCATGTATGGTGGGTAATTCCAGTGCCGGTATTCGCGAGAGCAGTTATTTTGGTACGCCATGTGTGAATATTGGATCCCGACAAAAAAATCGTGATTATGGGTCCAATGTGATGAATGTGGGCCATGATAAAAAATCCATTGAACAAGCCATTGCTAAGCAGATTGCACATGGAAAATACGATATTGAATATATTTACGGAAAGGGAGATGCAGGACAAAAAATTGCCAATATTATTGCAAGCATGACCGTGTCCACGCAAAAATAAACTATGCATTATTTGATTCTTATTCCAGCAAGAGGCGGGTCCAAGGGCTTGCCCCATAAGAATATTGCATTGCTCGATGGCAAGCCGCTTGTGTCATATTGTATTCAAGCTGCATTGCAGTCTGGCATTTCAAGTGAAGTGATTGTGTCCACAGATGATCAGGCTATTGCAGATATTGCAATGGCGCATGGTGCGCATGTGCCTGCTCTTCGGCCAGCGCATCTTTCTGGGGATGATTCTGAAATGATGGATGTACTTGTTTATGAGCTCATACAATATGAAGCGCGCATGCAGGCGACTATCGATGGCATGATCTTATTGCAGCCTACCAGTCCATTGACTGAGGCGTGTGATATTATCGCTGCGGTGAATATATTTGAAGCGCAACAAGCCGATGCGGTAATTTCCGTGGTGGACAGCAAAGCGCACCCCTATAAGAGTCAACTGATTCAGGAAGGTGCCTATTATCGACTAATTTGCGATGCTACTCCCAATATTACCAATCGCCAAGCCTTGCCGCCAGTATACATGGAGAATGGATCGATATTTGTATTGTCGCGCACATGCATTATGGATGCGCATACCATTCATCCGGAAAAACTGTGCATCTATGACATGCCCAAAGAGCGCTCCATTGATATTGACGATGCATTTGATTTGGAAATAGCCGAGTTTATGCTAAAGCGAAATTAGAAATTAGACTGATTGAATACAGGTTTGGATGTCTCGGGTTTGAAGGTGTCATCCTCGTACATAAATGGTGTCATCCCCGAAGTGATGTTGATCGGGGATCTTAGGTGTTTATAATG
>CAYZSU010000037.1:12993-22680 GCA_964480565.1 uncultured Myxococcales bacterium
TAAATGGTGTCATCCCCGAAGTGATGTTGATCGGGGATCTTAGGTGTTTATAATGCACTGCATTTAGACTGCCGGATCAAACCCGTTGGTGACAGGTGTTTCCTGTCATTCTCGTACATAAATGGTGTCATCCCCGTGCGTAAATGGTGTCATCCCCGAAGTGATGTTGATCGGGGATCTTAGGTGTTTATAATGTGAACAACGCCGAAGATGGACGTTTTGATGGCAACCCCAATAGGACCAAAATATATGACCTCATTGTTTTCAAAAATCATGCAATCCAAAAATAACTATCCCAAGCCGCATGTGATATTCATTACCATTGCATTAGTCGCAATGATGCAAAGCATCTGGGCGTTTTTCATTATGGATAGTCATGTGACGATTGCGTCCATTATCTGCAATCAATTGCTTGTGATAATGGGCATTGCATTGGCGGTGATTGGTTTAGGCCGATATAAATGGCAGTATTTTTTTCAACGCGCACGTATTTGTCGTTCACAAATCATTGCCATGCTCGCTATGACAGTGGGTATGATTATGGTGATCGAAATCGGTATTGTCTGGATCAACAGGTATTTGCCGCCGGACCCACAATTGCTTGCGGTATATGAGTCATTGCTGAATGTGGATTCCTTTAGCCAGGCTATTCTAAAGGTGATTGCATTATGTCTACTGCCCGCTATTTGTGAGGAATTTTTATTTCGTGGGTTTTGCCAATCATCGTTGATGCATCATTGGAAGACGCCTGCACTAGCACTGCTAACAACTGCGCTATATTTTGCATTGCTACATGGCATCATCAATTATTTGCCGCTGTATATGCTGATGGCCATTGTGTTTGGCATTATCTATTGGCGCACACAAAATCTATGGTTGGCTATTGCTGCCCATGCGATCAATAATAGTTGGACACTTGCCAATCATCATTTTGATTTTATCGATATAAGTACATATGCCATATTTCAGCATGGTCTACTACTAATCGCAGCAATAGCGCTGATGGCTGTATCCTGGTGGGTGCTTAAGGGTAAAGGGGACGTAGGGTATTAAAAAAAGCGCATCTTTCCACTTTCATATGTTCCCAATAAGTTTCCTGTAAACTGCTCAGTGCGCATTTGTCGATTGCCTTCTGTTTCTATTAATGTTTGTTTGACTTGAACAATATGATCCCTATTAATGCGCTCATTATCCAATGCCTGTTGCAATGCATTTGCAATAGCTTGACGGAAGCGATTACCATTATTTCTCGTCCATATATATCCTTTCGGAGGTAAGTTATTTAATGAAATAGCAGCTGCAAAATTTCCTTCTATAAATCCTAGATCAGGGTGCTTGGTAAGTATGCTCGTATCGGATAGGGCTGTAGTCAATGCATTTAGAACATCTGTTTTGTTAATAAATGGCGATTTAATGAGTGCTTCTGCTGCACCTATACGAACGCGATAATCTGGATCATTATTTAAAATATTCAATAGTGTTGGCACGCTTGTCTCACCAGCTACTCTTGATAATGCCTTGATGGCTGCTATTTGTTTTTGATGTCCTGTTGTTGAATGATCAAAAGGGCAAAATACAATATGGCGTTCTTTTCCATGTTCATTGTTGCCTGTAAATACAGTTATTTTTTTAAGAAGCATAGTCCTCTTAAACAAGCCATCTTCAATTCCTTTTGCAATAGCTATATGGGCGGTTATGTGTTTAGAATCTATCCAGCTTCTATCATTTGCCAAATCAGTTAGTATCCGTATCATATAATCGTTGCCTTCAAAATGAGTGGCGAGTATGGGGATTCCTTTTTCACTGCCCCCTTGAATACTATCAATCAATTGATTCCTTGGTGAAAGAGTATTTAATTGCGCGATGCAAGTATCCATCGTCTTATTGGATGGTGATATGTTGAGGTCTATTCTTTCAAAAACGCTATTTGCGATATCCCTTAAGGGCTCTTTATTTAAAATCTGCGCAACAATGTCCAATGTGTGAGATTGTAAGTGGCGTTTAAAGTTATTTACAAGAGATGCTTGATTTGCAACTTCAGCCTCATGAGCGTTGATGCGCTTATTATCCCGATAGCGGCCATAAGCAAATGCAGCACCTACAGTGAGTAACCCCAGAGCAAGTACTCCACCCACCTGTATCCAACTGGGTATGCCATCTGCAGCAGTTAAAAGCGGTGACGCACCGATTAATGCGGTTTTTTGGGCTGCTGTACTGGAGAAGTTATTCCATAAACCACCTACTAATGGCCCTCTGGGTGTTGCAAATGTTCGTGGCATAGATCCTGTAGTGGGCAGTGGTGAGGGCATAGTTGCTGGCCCTGCTGGTATAGCACCCATAGGTATTAATCCAGGCGATTTAGGAAGCATTGGTAAGTGTGAGTTGATAAACATGATGTTCTCCTTTTTCTGCTTATAGTCGGATAACACCCCCCCCTGTGGGTTGTCAATGAAATACGTTGAAACGCATTGCTCTGTACAAATAATGGGTTTGCCCTTAAAATAGCAATATTTGAACAGACCCCAAAATACCTATTTTTCGACACACCCATGAGTATCCAGTAAATTTTTTACTAAATATGGGGCTGTTGAAAAACGCCCATCTTCGGCATTGTCCAGCAAATCCAAATCGGTTACATACTCTTATGTATGCGCCCTCATTGAATTTGCTGTCTGCCTTGAATCTGAACATTTTTGAACAACCCCCAAAATTGCTATTTTTCAACAGTCCCAATATGGTAAAAGATATTGCTAGATTTGTGAATAATTGGTAATATTTATTACCGATTATATATGAAATTGGTAAAATATATTGTCAGATTGGATATAAAGTGGTAATTGTTGTTTCCAATTACTCATTTAATTGGTAATAGTTATTGCTGACTTTTAGTGTGGGTAACATTAAGGAGGTATGATGATTCAGGTGATTAGAGAAATAATTGCTGATTTTCAGAGAAAAGAACTGGATATTGGCGCAATGCGTGACATTGATATTATTCCAGTGAAAAATAAAGCAGCTATATGTATTGGTGTTCGCCGAAGTGGTAAATCTACCTATATGTTTCAGATTATGGCACAATTGCTCGATCAAGGGGTGAATCCGAAAAATATGCTGTATATCAACTTCTTTGATGATCGCTTGCAGGGTTTAAAGCATCAGCCTTTGGATATTATTTGGGAAGCATTTTGTTCGATATATCCTGAACGAAATGCGGATGAGAACGTATATGTATTCTTTGATGAAATACAAATGATTCCAAATTGGGAGCCCTTTGTTGATCGACTAATGCGTATGGAAAATTGCACGGTATATATTACGGGTTCATCCGCTCAAATGTTATCACGTGAAATGGCAACACAAATGCGCGGGCGTTCACTGTCCTGGGAATTGTTTCCATTTTCCTTTCCTGAGTATTTGAATTATCATGATATATCTTATTTGGATCCAATATCATCGAAGATGCGCCGGTTGATTCAAAATCAATGTGATGCCTATTGGCGAACAGGCGGTTTCCCTGAAGTTGCAGCATTACCTTCAGATATTCGTGTTAAGGTGCATCAGGAGTACTTTAATACCATGCTATTTCGGGATATCATTGAACGCCATGATATAGCGCATCCAAAGGCCATTAAGGATCTTGCGTATCGATTGATTAATAATATTGCATCTATGCACTCCATCAATGCTCTGACTGGATATTTGAAATCATTGGGGCATAGAGTATCAAAATCATTGGTTGGCAATTATCTGGAGTGGTTTGAAGATGCATTTATGTTATTTATTGTTCGTAAATTCGACGCATCTCAAACGCGCTCCAATAGCAATCCCAAAAAAGTATATTGTATTGACCATGCATTTGTAACATCCATATCCTCTGGCATTTTAGTAAACTCTGGCCATCTGCTTGAAAATTTAGTGTACATTACATTGCGCCGCATAACACCGAGTATTTTTTATTTTAAAAGTGCAACTGGACGTGAGGTGGATTTTATTATTCAGCGAAGAAAGCATGAGCATCAATTGATACAAGTATGCGAGAGCTTGGTGGATCCAGTCACAAAGAAGCGTGAAATATCCGCCTTAACGGACGCCATGCACGAATTAAATTTGAAGAAAGGAATAATTGTAACGCGCAATGAGATGGACACTCTAATGCTTGATCAGGGGATGATTTCCATTGTTCCCATATGGCAATTTCTATTATATCATGATGATCTCCTTTGATTGTATATGTGGTCGGATACCCCCCCCTAATGATTGTCAATGAAAATACATTGAATACATCTATACAATTTTATACTGAGGGACTGGTGAAAAATAGCAATTTGTGGGGTTGTTCAAAAATGTCCAGATTCAAGGCCTCCCGCAAACTCGTAACCGGAGCGTACATGCGAGTACGTGAGGATTGCGAGTGTAGCGGGAAACACAGAAGATGGGCGTTTTGAGGGCAACCCCACTGATTAAAAGTTCTACTTGAAATCTGTATAAAATCGTGTGTCATCATGCGATGATTATACGAAAAATTATGCACACGCTAAAATCACGTGCAGAAAAGAACCCTATTGTTAGGATTACCGGCCCGCGCCAGTCTGGCAAAACAACGCTGGTTAAACTGGCTTTCCCGGATAAAACCTATGTGAATCTTGAAAATTTAGAAATTAGACGACTTGCCGAGGAAGATCCGATTCGTTTCTTGGAGCAATATCCGGATGGTGCCATTTTGGATGAAATTCAGCGCGTGCCTGACTTGCCATCCTACTTACAAACAATCGTGGATGAGGATAAACGAAATGGTCTGTTTATTTTAACAGGCAGTCAAAATTTTAGTTTGATAGCATCCATTACGCAATCACTCGCTGGTCGCACAAGTATACTGGAGCTATTGCCTTTTTCCATGTCTGAGATCCCGGATATAGTGGATGAAACGTCCATTGATGACATGATAATTCATGGGTTTTATCCGCGAATTCATGACCAGGGATTGGATTCCAGAATAGCTCTGAGGGATTATGTGAAAACGTATATTGAAAGAGATGTTCGTATGCTCGAGAATATACGAAACTTGAATTTATTTGAAAAATTTGTTCGATTATGCGCTGGCCGTGTTGGGCAGGTGTTGAATTGTTCCAATCTAGCAAATGAAGTGGGTGTGTCCAGCACAACGATTGATGAATGGCTGTCTGTATTGCGAGCGAGCTATATTATCTTTTTTCTGCAACCGCATTTTCGAAATTACAATAAGCGAATTATTAAATCACCCAAGCTGTATTTTTATGATGTAGGATTAGCCAGCTATTTATTGGAGATTGAAACGTCATCTCAAATGGCCAGGGATCGCATGCGCGGTGCACTCTTTGAGAATTTAATCATTGCAGAGGTCATCAAGCATCGATTTAATCATGGTGTGGATTTTCGGAGTGGCTATTTTCGGGATAATACGGGTAATGAGGTGGATTTAATTTTACGTCATGATGGTGTGATGATTCCATGGGAAATTAAATCCGCGTCTACATTTTCAACAGACTTTTTAAAGGGCGTAACGTATTTTCAAAAAATATCAACGGATCCAATTCATCATGCTGCTATTATTTATGGCGGTACCATATCACAGTGCATTCATGATTATCAGTTAATTCCATTTAAAAAGATGGCCGATCACTTAAGCGATATTTATGAATAGTGATGGATGATTATCACAATCACTGCGCAGGGCAGTTTTCAAAAGATGCACAGTCGTCATATTTACTCACTACCTGCAGTGGCTACGGTGGCTGAGGCTCTCGAAGCTCCGTAGCCAATACATTTCGCTACAGACAATTCCTACTCCGGGAGTACCCACAAATACCATTTTTGGCATTATGCCTGTAATCTCATGTAGTCTAATAGAGGTTAGGCAATCTGGGTATTTTTGAACAACCCCACTAATTGCTATTTCGATGGCAGTCTCAGTATATAAAAATGCCGTGTCTTTTTCAGAAAAAGAAGAGGGGCATATATTACCCATCAATAATGTATTTACACTGGCCAATCATCATTTTGATTTCATCGATGCAAGTACGTGGTCCGTATCGCAGCATATATGCATTGGGATTATTGGACTGATGCTTATTATCCTCTCTGGCTTATTTGGATTACGCTGTCAGCGAGGATGGGAGATAAACTCATAGTCCCCATGCGTGAGTAGAATCGTGCATAGTCGGATAACACCCCCCCTGCGGATTGTCAATAAATAATGCCATTTTAGCGAGTAGGTGTAAAAATGACCGATATTGTCCGATAAATTGATATGTTGACCGATATTGTCCGATAAGTTATACTGTTAAATATGAAATTAGCTCATCATACCATTCCAGATAAAGAAGGCCAATGTATTGAATTTAAGTCATTTTCAGGTGGAATTAGCGTTAAAGAACTATCCATTACCATGTGTGCATTTGCCAATTCAGATGGTGGTGATATCTATATTGGATTGTCCGATAATGCCCGAATTATTGGTTGTCTGATTGATACGCATATGCTGGATTGCATTCAGAATGCTGCACGAGAGGGATGTTCGCCTGCAGTATCTATATCACTGGATGAAATGTCATTTGTAGAAGGCATATCTGTTTTAAAAGTGACTGTTCAAAAAAGTGACCGCCTGCATTCCGTTATATCCGGTCATACTTATATTCGCATTCACAGTCAGGATAAGCGCGTTTTCGGCGATGAACTTTTGCGCATTGCCGAAGCAAAATCCCGCATATCATTTGAAGAGCAATTTTTAGATGCGGATATGGATGTCATTGATTCCAATGCATTGAATGATTATTTTAATGCGCGTCGGTCCATGAATGTGCATAGAGGTGATATCAGTCATACGAATTTGTTGATAAAAATGGGGCTGGCGGGTTATCATGAAAAGATATTTAAAATAAAAGCAGGTGCTTTTTTGCTATTTGGAAAACCCGATGAGAGTTTACTTCTTCAACGTGATTTTACTTTTGTAAAATATGATGCAGACGGGCACATGTATGCATTTAGAGAAGATTTGTCATTGCCTGTTATCCGATTATTTGATCGCTTGATGGAGTTAATCCAACCATATAATGTGGTAAAAAATGAACTGACAGCATTAAAGCGAACCCAAGTGTATCACTATCCGTTGGATGCTATTCGAGAGGCATTGTTAAATGCATTTGCGCATCGCGACTATCGCATTTCAGGATTAAAAAATGAATGTCGCTTCTATCCAGATCGGTTGGAAATAATCAGTGCAGGTAAATTGCCTGAAATGATGACGCTCGATAATTTGGATAAACAACATTATTCGCGAAATCCAAAGATGATGCATGCACTATTGACAATGGGTTTTACAGAGGAATTGGGTCAGGGGATATCATTGATGCAGCACAGTTTGCAGAAAAATGGCAATCCAGCACCTGAGTTTATTGAAAATAACGACCAATTTAAAGTGATTTTCAGGCGCATGCGACAGCATATTATTGAAATAGACTATCAACATATATTTGATGAGCACTTTAAACATGCGCATTATATTACGCGTCAACAGGCCCAAGCGTTGTGCAATATTAGTGCAACAAGTGCCAAAAATATTATCCGCAAGCTCATTGATGATGGGTATTTAATACGGGAAGGATCAGGCCCAAGTTCAAGATACAGGCGTTCAGTTTAATGTAGCTGTGATCTGTTTCACTATTATATCATAATTTGACAGGTATGCATAAAACATGCATAATGATATGTATGAGAACAACATTAAATTTAGATGAGGCTCTATACCGTGATGCTGCAAAAGCAGTTGGCGTAGAGGAAAAAACAAAATTAATTCATATGGGATTAAAAGCACTGATTTCTCAGGTGGCATCCAAGCGGCTATCAAAATTATATGGTTCAATCCGCGATGTCAAAGTGGCAAAACGTGGCAGAAGCCGCTAATGATACTTGTGGATACAAATATATGGATCGATTTCTTTCATGGGCGGTCGGCAGTAACGCATCTTTCCGATTTGCTTTTGGATCAACAAGTCGCAACGCATCCTTGGATTATTGCTGAGCTATCACTGGGCAACCTTGGTAGGAAGCGAAAATCGATTGTTGCTGATTTGAATCAACTTCCTATATACCTTGAGATACCGACAAATGAAATCATTGATTTTGTGGATCATAAATCGCTTCATGCGAAGGGGCTGTCATTTATCGATATAGGTTTGCTCATGACAGCGATTGTTGAAAATGCCCATCTATGGAGCGCGGATAAACGCCTTCAAAAAATAGCCGCATCTTTTGGCTGTCATTATGAATGCTAAGGGTAAAGTCGCTGTTTATGTCTGAAACTTTGAGCAGTTCGATAGAGGCCCAAGCAAGTCTTAACGCATTTTTGAACAACCCAATAGTCAGTCTGTGATTTATCCATGAGTTATATTAGATCATATATAAATAATATGTTGAATGTTAAATTATATTCGATATAATATATTGTATCGAAATATATGTAAAAAGAATGTGATCGAATATAATTGTGTGGTCAAATGCTATTGTTATATTGGATATCATATAATTTATTGGAGGCTATATGCATGTTTTGCTTCGAGATTTTTTAAAGAAGAAGAGAAAACAAGCCGGTTTAACTCAGACGGACCTTGCATTAAAAGCTGGGGTTGGGCTTTGTTTTATCAGAAGTATGGAACAAGGAAAACGATCACTTCGGCTGGATAAGGTCAATCAAGTTCTATCGCTATTTGGCCATGAAATGGCACCTGTAAATTCTCGTTTATTGGGGAGTGGCAATGACTAGAAAAGCAAATGTGTATTATGCAAATGAGTTAGCTGGCCAGTTAATTGAAGATGATCAGGGGTATGCGTTTAAATATGCCTCACACTATTTGGCGAAAAAGGGTGCAACCGCGATCAGTATGACATTGCCGCTAACAAATCAGACTTATCGGTCAAATATAATGTTTCCTTTTTTTGATGGCTTGATACCAGAGGGCTGGTTATTGAATATATCAGTGGATATTTGGAAGGTGGATCGCCGCGATCGCATGGGATTATTGCTACTATGCTGTAAGGATTGTATTGGTGCTGTGTCTGTGGAGGTCATTCATGAATAGATGCTTGATATGTTATGGTGATATAAAAACGGGTGACTATCATTTAAAATGCGCAACGCATTTTTTTCAGACTACAGATATACCCATACTGCAATATAATCTTGAAGACATGAAGGAAATTGCAAAAAATGAATTAAAGTCGAGTGGAGCAAATATCACAGGTGTTCAAAAAAAATTGTCACTGGATATTGAAAAAAATGCCGAAGATGGGCGATTCACATTCGTCAATGTATGGGGGCGATTTCTTTTAAAGCCGCCAACAAGTAGGTATCCGGAAATGCCAGTTGTAGAGCATGTGTCCATGCGACTGGCGCATATTGCAAAAATGCCTGTCGTGCCTCATGCACTTGTTCGACTTGCATCGGGTGAGCTTGCATATATGTCCAGGCGTATTGATCGAACAAAAACCGGACAAAAAATCCATATGGAGGATATGTGTCAATTAACCCAGCGCTTGACTGAGGATAAGTATAAGGGCTCAATGGAGACTATTGTAAAAGCGATTAAATTATATTCCTTATCGCCAATGTTGGATATTGTCAGATTTTTTGAGTTAACGATTTACTCATTTTTA
>CAYZSU010000038.1:0-22464 GCA_964480565.1 uncultured Myxococcales bacterium
CCTTTTCACCCACGCGCAAGCGCGTGGTACTCAAAAACGGGGCTTCAAATAGAATATTCGAGTATGCCAGTGGCACTATACATTTTATTTGCACCTTGTTGCCATATGATAGATTGTGGATGGTCGATCATATTGTCTGCAATTTCCAATCCTCGATAAGCCGGCAAGCAATGCATGATAAGCGCATCGGAATTGGCGATCGACAATAATGAATCGTTAATTTGATAATCTGTAAACAGCGCAATTCGTGATTGCTTTTCATCTTCTTGCCCCATGCTCACCCAGGTGTCCGTGTATAGAATATCTGCATTTTTTGCAGCATCTTTTGAGGACTCGGTAATGAAAATACGGCAGTTCGTTTGCTTGGCAATTTCCTGTGATTTTTTTACGATATTTGCATTGGGTTCATATCCTTTCGGACATGCGACATGAATATGCATGCCCATCATGGCACAACCAAAGAGCAGTGAATGGCATACATTATTTCCATCACCGATATAGGCAAGCGTTAATCCCTTCACGTTCGGACGGTGTTCGCGTATTGTAAAAATATCACAAATGCCTTGAGTGGGGTGGGCTAGGTCGCAAAGCCCGTTGACTACGGGTATATCTGCATATTGTGCTAAATCAGTAATGGTTTGATGGCTATTGACGCGTGCCACAATGCAATCCATATAGCTGCCTAAGATGCGTGCCACATCGCTTACAGGTTCGCCGCGTTTTAGCTGCAATTCACTTGCAGGAAGATAAATGGTTGTTGCACCCAGTTTTTGGGCGGCAATTTCAAATCCAGCGCGTGTGCGTGTGGAGGGCTTTTCAAATAGCAATCCGATTGTATGATTGTTAAGTACAGTGATGCTTTGTTTGGCTTGGATTTGCTGCTTTCGCTTGTCGATCATGTTCAAAATAATGTGAAAATCATCAACGGATATATCACTTAATGTGCGTATATGTGGCATGGCATTCTCCTTGTTTTGTGGGTTTTGGATCACTTACTTTTTATGCTGATTAACGGCAATTATATTCTTCACTATTGGAAATGCAAGGATGGCAATTAAATTCCCAGGATAGTTTCCTTTATTTACAACGCAATGCTGCATGACACTATTGATAAATTGAGCAATTAATCGATTTACTACCATAAAGAAGCAGTAACTTAGCAACTTTTCTGTAAAATTGCCGATAAGAATATGATTGTCATTCGACAGAGGGGATATATGTATATTGTCAGTGTATTTATTACATTATTATTATGTATAAATATCAGTGTTCATGTCCAAGCAGCGAATCAATGCCCAAATGATAGGGATTGTGATGGCATTGAGGATTACCAGGAAGATCTAAATCACAATGGTCAATTAGATGTCTACTTAGGAGAAACAGATCCAGATAATCCGGATTCTGACTATGATGGTCTCTTGGACGGAGAGGAACGATTTTTAAATGGGCATGTAGCGGATGTATTGATGCAGCATCAGATGCAGCTTTCATATGCAAAACGATTAGATCCGATGAACTCGGATTCGGATGGCGATTGTATACCGGATGGTGTGGAACTAGGCGTTAGTAAGAATCGGATTAATGAGATCTTGGAGATGTATGATGATAAACCGAAATATGAGTTCTCCCATCAATGCAAATATCTATTAGAATTAAATCATATTTCAGACTTTGATAGTGAGTTGTCACTGAATAGTGCGATTATATATAATGATGATGGTAATGCCTTGATTTATTCCAGTAATCAGCATGAGCTTCATGTGAATATCAGTATGTTATTTGATATGGACCCAAGCACAATCACTGATCCAACAAATAATGACACGGATATCGATGGAATTAATGACGGCCTTGAAGATATAAATTTAAGCGGTCATCGCGATATGCATGAGCATGATGCGGAGAATAACAACCAGCGTTGGCTGGAAAGTGATCCATTGATCATGGATTCTGATGGGGATGGATTGCGTGATGGCGACGAAGGGGATCGCAATCATAATGGTATTCTAGAAAAGAGCGAGTCAAGTTTTCTGCTTGCAGATACTGATTTTGATGGTGTTAGTGATTTTGATGAAAATCGTTTGGGGTTATTTCCAAATGCATGTGATACGGATGAGGATGGGTTATCCGATGGCATAGAAACAGGAATGATTCAGCCCAATGTAATTAAAAATTGCCATGGATTGATGGCAGTGGGCAGTAATTTTATGCAATTAGCGCAGTTGGATCCTAAAAATCCAGATTCTGATGGGGATGGATTGCGCGATGGTGATGAGGATAGCAATCATAATGGTTGGTTGGATCCGCTTGAAACAGATCCCAGTAGTAGCGATACAGATGGTGATGCATTGGATGATGGTGTTGAAATGATGTTGGACAATAATAATGATGGTTTTATGGATTTTAATCTAGAGGATGTAAAGGGTAATAGAGGTTGTTTAACGCCGGAAATACTTACAGATATTGATTGTGATGGTATTCCAAATGCCAGGGATATGGATTCAGACAATGATGGATGCTCAGATATGGATGAGGGAGGGTGGCAGGATGCTAATGGCGATTTGGTGCCAGATGTCTATGATCCTCAATATAAAATATGCCAGGAGGCAATGCCTCGCCAGAGTGTCGCATCAGATAAAAATGTGGATCATGCAATCAATGATGATGAGCAATCTCAACAATTTGCAGGGCGTTCATTTGGGTATGGCGATGGTGCAGCATGCCAATTGAGCGCGATGAATATTTTTTATAAAAACTACAGTATTGTGTGTTATTATATGTTGCTTACGGTGCTATGCCTTTTCTTTCAAAAAAAATAATATCGACATTAGATTATTTTTTCTTCCTATTTAATTGAAAATAGATAGTAGTATTCGCATGCTTTTCCCGAGTGTTTTATATAAAACGACAAAAAAACATTGAATTTGACATCAATATCAGTAATATTCAGTGGAATCATTCGGGGGAGGGATGAGAGCTATGATGAAACAACTGATACAGGACTTTGAATCACATTTACTGCATGAACGAAGTGTATCACCGCATACACATAAGAATTATATGGTTGATTTAACACAGTTTTTTGGTTTTTTAGATTCAGTATTTCCTGGTGTTATGCGTACAAATAGTAATGCAATTGCTAAAGTTGATATTAATACGGTGCGTGAATATTTATCTCAAATGGTGGCTGATCGTACACCATCATCAATGGCGCGTAAGTTGGCGTCATTACGTACTTTTTTTCAATTTTGTATACGCAAAGGGCTAATAAATGCCAATCCAGCCAAAGAAGTAGCCACACCAAAAGTACCCAAAAAAGTACCCCAATTTCTTACAGTTGATGAGGTCTTTACTCTATTAAATACACCCAGCCAAACAGATACTCTGGGTATTCGAGATCGTGCGATCATGGAGTTATTATATGCTTCCGGTATTCGTGTGGGTGAAATGGTAACACTTGATGTGACGGATATTAGTATTGAGCAAAGTTCAGTTCGTGTGATGGGAAAAGGTCGAAAAGTGCGAATTGTTCCTATGGGAGCCAAGGCATGTACAGCGCTTAGTGGTTATTTGGCCCTGCGTTCAGATTTGTTGGGCAATAATAATGATAATACTGCATTATTTGTCAATCGCCGTGGTGGACGCCTTACCGCTCGGTCTGTTGAGCGCATGATTCATAAATATATCAAGCATTGTGGACTTCAAAAAACAGTGACACCGCATATACTCAGACACACCTTTGCCACGCATCTATTGGGTTCTGGTGCGGATATGCGTGGTATTCAAGAATTGCTTGGCCATGCATCATTATCTACAACACAAAAATATACACAGGTTGGTATTGAAAAACTCATGCAAACCTATGATAAAACGCATCCAAAAGCATAATCTGTTCAGTTAACAGTACAAATTAGGATTTAATACCTCGACTGCTTTGACATTATTGTTGAAGCAGTCTATTTGTATGCGCCTAATATGAAGGTGTTTTGTAGGCGCTCTCACTCATAAAACTCGCAAGTAAAAAGGACTCTAAATATGTTTCATGCAACAACAATATTATGTATAAAAAAAGATGACCATGTGGCCATGATCGGTGATGGTCAAGTAACGCTTGGTGCAACAGTTGCTAAAGGGAGTGCGTGCAAAGTAAGGTCAATGCGCTCAGGAAAAGTGTTAGCAGGTTTTGCAGGTTCAAGTGCAGATGCATTTACGCTGTTTGAACGATTTGAGACAAAATTAGAGGAGTATCGAGGGAATTTAACACGTGCAGCTGTTGAATTGGCAAAAGATTGGCGTATGGATAAATTTTTGCGAAAGCTAGAGGCGATGATGATTGTCGCGGACAATGACAAGATTTTTACAATTTCTGGAACAGGTGACATCCTAGAGCCTGATGATAATATTGCAAGTATTGGCTCTGGTGGGGTTTATGCCTTGGCTGCTGCAAAAGCCCTTTCAATGCATACTCAGTTAAGTGCTGAGGATATTGCCAGAGAATCCATGAAAATCGCCGGTGATATTTGTATTTACACAAATCAAAACCATCATATTGAATTGATATAACATAATTGTTGATAAGGAGTTAGTTGAATGAATAATGTAAATTTTACACCACGTGAGATTGTATCTGAATTGGATCGATATATTATAGGTCAAAAAAATGCCAAACGTTCTGTGGCAATTGCATTGCGTAATCGTTGGCGTCGCAGGAGTGTGGAAGGAACTCTTCGTGATGAAATAGTGCCTAAAAATATCATTATGATCGGTGCCACAGGTGTTGGTAAGACTGAAATTGCGAGACGCTTGGCGAAACTATCCCAAGCGCCATTTATAAAAGTGGAAGCCTCTAAATTTACAGAGGTGGGGTATGTTGGCAAAGATGTAGAGTCTATGATTCGTGAGCTAACCGAAGTGTCTATTAAAATTGTTCGTGAGGAAGAACAGTTGCGAGTAAAAGTGAAAGCGCAAGAGTTGGCAGAAGAGCGATTGTTGGACCTATTACTTCCCAAGCCGAAATCAGTTGATGAAAATGTACCAATGATGCTTACTGGAGAAGAAATTAAAGAGATTGCAAAGGGGTATGATCAAAAAAAGAAAGTAACAGTGGAAGAAACAGAGCAAAAAAGAGCGTCTAAGATTGAAGACGCTCAAAAAACGCGAATACGATTACGGAAATTACTTCGTGATGGAAAATTAGATGATAGGGAAGTGGATGTTGAGGTTGCGCCTAAATCGGGAATGCCTTCCTTTGAAGTGTTTGCAGCTGGAAATTTGGAAGAAATGAATTCCAATTTACGAGATCTTTTTTCAAATGTTATGCCTTCTGAACGCAAACGGCAAAAAATGAAAGTCTCTGATGCCTTGGAGTATTTAGTTGTTGAAGAATCACATCGTTTGATTGATATGGAGAATGTATCAAAAAATGCGATCGAACGCGTGGAGCAAAATGGAATTATTTTCTTGGATGAAATTGATAAAATTGCACGCTCAACATCTTCAGGTAATTCGCCTGATGTGTCGAGGGAAGGGGTGCAGCGTGATATTCTACCAATTATTGAGGGCTCTACAGTCACTACAAAGCATGGACTTGTTAAAACAGACCATATTTTGTTCATTGCTGCAGGGGCGTTTCATACGGCCAAACCCAGTGATTTAATTCCAGAATTACAGGGGCGTTTTCCAATTCGTGTGGAGCTTGAGTCCTTAACAAAAAAGGATTTTATTCGAATTTTAACAGAGCCAGATAACTCATTGATCAAGCAATATAAAGCTATGATGAAAACTGAAGGCATTGATTTGGATTTTTCTGACGATGCGATTGATAGTATTTGTCAAATTGCCGCCGATGCCAATGAACAATTAGAGGATATTGGCGCCAGGCGATTGCATACAGTGATGGAAAAATTACTTGAAGAAATAGCATTTGAAGCGCCGGATATGCCGTCCAAGCCCGTTCATATTGATAATAAATATGTGGATGATCATTTAGCGGATATTGTAAAAGATCGTGATTTAAGTCGCTATATTCTGTAGGTGTAGTGTCTTTAAAGGAAATGCCTGCTTTGAGATCGATTGGGATAATTTGAGGGTATGATGTCTGAATCAATTCACTTTGAAAACAATGCAATCAACCAGTTTATTCATGATGTATTGTATGTATTTGAGCTCGAACCTCAGCCCATTGAACATATTATCAAAAAATTGAGCCGGAATCAGATGCGCTTAAATAAAATAGATCGAAAAAAATGTTTGGATGCGATCTTTGATATTATTCGTTGGAAATGTCGAATAGATAGTGCATTGCTGTCAAATGGAATTAAAGTGCTTTCATGGAAAAATCGCATTGCATATTATATGTCTGAAAAATGCGATAGGGCATTGTTAGTGGACATGATTGATTCGAATCATCAATCCCCAGAAGAGCTTGCAACGTACTATTCATTGCCTGAGTGGTTATGGCAAATGATTTGTAAGTCCTATGGTATCAAACGAGCAAAATCTATTGCAGAATCAATGTATGCTAAAGCAAGTCCATGCCTAAGGGTGAATACCTTGCATTATGATCGTGATGCTCTCATTAAAAAATATGCTGCTGTAGGAATTAACTTTGAAAAGACAACTTATAGTCCCTTTGGTTTATGTTCACAATCGCATTTGTCTCAAGGGCTGGTTAATAATAATGATGAATTTATTTTTCAGGATGAGGGCAGTCAACTTATTGCCTGGTTAGCGATTGTATTGGCAAAAAAGACAGTTGTTGATGCATGTGCAGGTAAGGGAGGCAAAACGCTCAGTATTGCGATGTCCTTGGATAAAAATCAGTCAATTATTGCTACAGATGTGGATAAATCTCGATTGCGACATTTAAAACAACGCAATACTATATTTAAATTCAGCCATATTTCGATTCATGGGTATAAGCAGTTGAGTACAAAGTTATTGCCGGCCAATGTGGTATTATTGGATGTGCCTTGTTCAGGGACAGGTACATTGCGCAGGTGTCCAGATTTAAAGTGGCGCTTGGATGCTTGTCAGATTAACGATTATCGGCAAATGCAATTGTCTATTTTAAATGCATGGTCAATGCGTCAAAAGAGCGGTGATTATCTTATCTATGCGACATGTAGTCTATTGTCAGAAGAAAATGAGGATGTGGTACACGCATTTTTGAAGCAAAATAGTCATTATTCGATTATTCCAGTCTCAGATGTTTTATCCCTTTCTACCGATCAGAAAAAAATAATTTGTGATAATTCTTTTTTAAAAACATGTCCGGATCATGGGTCCTGGGATGGTTTTTTTGCTGCAGTTTTGCAGAGGTGTTAATCACTTCTTTCATATAATTGAAAAAAAACATGTAGTTCTTCACAATCAATAGAAAATTTGTTATTATTATTATTCTATTTATTGATAATTATCATATTTAAACGAACATACATTAAAAGTCTGTTCATATGTATGGTCACCGCATGCCGTAACCATACGGTTGACGCATATGCTTGATTGCTTAGTCATTGGGTTTATGACAATTATGCATAGTTGAATTTATAAAAAATATTATATATGCAAGAAATTGCCTGAAATAGTTTAGAATGTAGATGCGAAAAGCCCTGGTGTACCTAATGGTAACCCCATTAAGTCAGAAAAAAGTAATTACTGAACAGAGTGGAACATTATTGAGGGGGGATTATGTTAGGTTCACAGCAAAAAAGGCGTATTTTATTTGTTGATGATGAGCCATTGATATTAGGTGGTTTAAAGCGAATGCTATATAATATGCGCCAAGAATGGGATCTTTTTTTTGCACTGGGGCCCACTGAGGCATTGAATTTATTAAATGATCATTATTTTGATGTGGTTATTAGTGATATGCGCATGCCTGAAATGGATGGCGCAGAACTGCTTACATTTGTTAGAGAAAAATATCCAAAAACAGTTCGATTTATTTTATCCGGGTTTAGTGATAAGGATATGATTATGCGGACTGTCGATTCAACAGATCAATTCTTAAATAAGCCATGCAATGCAGAGGAGTTGATTGGTGCAATTAAGCAAGCGCTTAATATTACAAAAATAGTTCCAGCTGATCAGATCGATCAATTTATATTGAATGCGGGTAATCTAGCAACGCTTCCAGGTACATACACGCGATTGGAAGATGTGCTGCGCTCATCATCAAGTTCAGTGGGGGATGTGGCGAGTATTGTATCAAGTGATGTACCTATTACTGCCAAGGTATTACAACTTGTAAATTCTGCTTTTTTTGGATTGCGACAACATGTGAAAAATATTGATCATGCGGTGTCATTGTTGGGATATGAAACGATCAAGGGGCTTGTACTGACAAATCATGTATTTGATAAATTTAGCAATGATCTCATCGATCGGTTTCAGATTCAATCCATTTATGATCATTGCATTGCAGTAGGGATGGCGAGTAAGCAAATAGTGCACTTGATAACCGGTGATCAAGCCTTGGCTGAACGGTCAGTCATGGCTGGAATGCTGCATGATATTGGAAAATTATTGCTTATAAAAAATATTCCAGATGATTATGAATCGACCTATCGATTATATCAGCAACAGCAATTAAACAATCCAATTCAAATTGAAAAACAATATATTGGTGTGGATCACACGGAAGTGGGGGCATGCTTGCTTGGTAAATGGGGGCTACCTAATGATATTGTTCATGCCGTGCAATATCATCATATTCCTGATAGTAGTCAATATGGGTTTAATATTGCATCAGCTGTATATACGGCTGATGTAATAAATCGTCTCAATGAATGTAATAAGCTGAGTGATTGGTCCACCTATTTTGATAAACGATTTCTAGAACGCAGCCAAATTGATGAAAAAATGCCCAATATCATTGAGCAGTTTATGGATATACATTCTCAGCTATCGGATAAGGAGATTTCTTAATGAGTAAAATTTTATTTGTCGATGATGAGTCAAATATATTAAATGGGATTAAGCGTCAGCTTCATACGAAATATGAGATGCTATTTGCGGATTGCGCTGCAGATGCCTTGCAGATAATCAAGCGCGAGTCCGATGTTTCTGTGATTGTGTCTGATATGCATATGCCACTGATGAGTGGGATTGACCTGCTTAAGCGTGTAAAGGATCTCAATGTCGATATTGTGCGTATTATTTTAACAGGCAATGCTGAAACAGATACAGCTATTGCTGCTGTCAATGATGGAAATGTATTTCGGTTTATGACAAAACCCTGTGATATGCAGGTTATGATGAATGTGTTAAATGCAGCTATTAGGCAATACCAACTAATTGTTTCGGAAAAGGAATTGCTTGAAAAGACATTAACAGGGAGTTTGAAGAGTTTAATGGATATATTGGCGATTGCGAATCCAGCCGCATTTAGCAAAACAACTCGCATTAAATCATTGGTGTCACATTTTGCAGCATATTTAAATGTACACGAAATTTGGCAATATGAAATTGCAGGCATGTTATCTCAGATTGGTTGTATATCCATACCAACAGATTTGCTCGGTAAGTGGTATCAGCAAAATACACTGACAGAAAATGAAAAATTAATTATCAGTGAACATCCTGTGATCGGCGCAGAACTCATTGCTAATATTCCACGCATGAATATTATTTCCAAGATGATAGGTGCACAGGAGTGTCATTCATTTGCTCATACTAAATTTGAATTTGATATTTCA
Source organism: uncultured Myxococcales bacterium (assembly GCA_964480565.1). Taxonomy (GTDB): domain Bacteria; phylum UBA10199; class UBA10199; order 2-02-FULL-44-16; family JAAZCA01; genus CAYZSU01. The sequence continues at coordinate 9,699 of CAYZSU010000038.1, forward strand.
CATCCTGTGCGTTTGGGTAGTAGTTTAATTAACTTGGCTATTGAATTTGATATATATTGGACAAAACTAGGTGAACAGAATGCTGCCATTGATATGCTAAAATCAACATATCCAGATCGCTATTCCGAACAAGTGATTGATATGCTTTTATCTGTAAAGCTTTCTTCGTCGCAAAAAAACCAGGCGATGCTGACTCTAAATGAATTATCCTCAGGTATGATTTTGGACGATAATGTCATGACCCAAAAAGGGGTGTTATTAGCAAGCAAGGGACAGGAAATTACATCGACTATGATTCAACTCTTTCGTAATTATGAACGTCAAAATAATTTAGTTGATCAAATTGCAGTGATTGTATTGCAATATTAAAGTGCCAGGGCCAATAGAAAAGAGGCATGATCATGGATAAAATTAAGATGCCTAATTCAGTACTTTTTTTTCTCAGTTTAGGTATAGCTGTACTGGGTTTGATTATATGCCTTAGTCCTTTTATTTTATTTGATTTCACAGAAAAGGGGCTTATTTCGATAGGGTTAATAGGTGCAGGATGTTTTGCATGTATCATTGTATTTATTGTTATTTTATTTATTAAGTTCAAGCAGATTGTCAGGGATTCGGCGATATCACAGGAGGCGCTTATCAATACCCATCAGTCAGAGCTAAGCTTGCTTGAAAATCAAAAAATGTTAAAGGCTATCATACAGTCTTCAGGCGATGCAATGCGTGTAATGGATTTAAATCATCATATTGTTGAAGCCAATATGCAGATGGAAAAACTATCCGGGTATACATTGAGTGAATGTAATGGAAAAAATTGTAGTGAAATATTTGGTGGTACTGCTTGCAATACAAAAGACTGTATTTTTTCTCGACTTCGTTCAGGTGAAAAAATTGTACGATCTGAAACAGTGAAATACCGTCAGGATGGATCAACTGTTGAGGTGGAAGTCATTGCTGTGCCTATTCTAGAGAATGGAACTATGGTAGGGTACTTGGAATCTTATCGAGATATCAGCCAGCGCAAGGAGGATGAAAAAAAACATCGTCAAAATGAGTTACAATATCAGCATGCCCAGAAAATGGAATCCATAGGCACATTGGCTGCAGGTATTGCACATGAAATTAATACTCCCATTCAATTTGTAGGGGATAATACTGCTTTTTTAGAAAGTAGTTTTAAATCATTGATGGATTTAATTGGAATATATAAGCGATTTATAATGGAATGTACCAATAAACATGGTGTTCCTGGAATTTCAGAGAAATTATCTAAAATTGATGCCTCTTTTGATCTAGAATTTTTACAAAATGAGATTCCATTATCCATTGAACAATCGCGTGAAGGGGTAAACCGTGTATCAAGTATTGTGACAGCAATGAAGGATTTCTCCCATATGGGCAGTGATGAGATGAAAAAGGAAAACGTCAATCGTGCCATTGAAAATACAGTGACCATTTCACGCAATGAATGGAAATATGATGCAGTCATTGAAAATCGACTGGACCCAGATCTTCCTTTGGTTAATTGTGTGATTGGAGATATTAAACAGGTATTGCTCAATCTGATCGTTAATGCCGCGCATGCGATTAAATATAATATCAATCCTTCTCAGCCTGTAAAAGGGAAAATAACTATTGCTACATCATATACGGATGAAAACGTGATAATAAGTGTTAAGGATACAGGTATTGGTATTTCCGATGATATTAAGGATAAGATCTTTGAGCCTTTTTTTACGACAAAGGATATTGGCAAAGGAACAGGTCAGGGATTATCCTTAGTATATAATGTGATTACAAAAAAACATGGTGGTAGAATTGGGATGAAATCCATTGTAAGCAAGGGAACTACTTTTTTTATAGAATTGCCTATCGAAAGTGATTTGTCAGAACATATGGATGAATTAGGGCAGATATAAAAAAAGCCCATGCATTTGCATGAGCTTTTCTTGGTAGCGGGGGCCGGATTTGAACCGACGACTTTCAGGTTATGAGCCTGACGAGCTACCGGGCTGCTCTACCCCGCATCATTGAGGAAAGATTATTAGATGAAATGATAGTGTATGTCAATATATATATTTTTATTTTATAATTTGTATTGAAACTGTGGTCATTGCCAGGTCTTAAGTTCTATATATTTTTCTTGACTATAATGGGTAACATAGTATAATGTATTAAATATGAACGAAGCAAATAGGGTGAAAACCCTGGATTAACAAAGTCAATCAGGGCTTAACACAATTTAAGTGTTAAGCCCCTTTTTTATGAGGAGGGCATGGTATGGAACAATATGATTTGGATTTGATTAGTAAGCACAGCGGTAATAATAAGGAATTGGCGTCTTTATATGCAGAGCATTTGGATTTTGAGAAGCGACTCGAACGATATAAAAATAAATCGCATTTAACTACTGAAGAAGAATTGGTACGTAAAACTTTACAAAAAAAGAAATTACAAGGCCGTGATTTAATGGAAAAAATTCTATTTCAAATTAAGAGAAATGAATCCAATTAATTAAATAGGTAAGTATACAAAAAATAAAAAAAAACGAGGGCTTGCCCTCGTTTTTTTATTTGCACTATATATTAACAACAGGCATTGTCTGAACAATTTTTGCATGTAAATCAGTTTGAAATGACTTGGAAGAGAGACTTATTATGGATGCCTATCATAAAAAACCAAAACAATATCAAGTTGCACGTGAGGGATGGCTGTTTATATTAATAAGTCTATTTGTATTGGTAGTGTGTATTAATTATCAAATTATGCCGGCAATATATTTTTTTATTGCTTTAACTCTATTTATTATTTTTTTCTTTAGAAATCCCATGCGGCAGTCAACAGCTGATGATGTAACAATTACATCGCCTGCAGATGGTCGAGTGATTATTGTTGATCATGATGCAGTAGCACCTCTTAGCGCTGAGCCTGCGATAAAAATAAGTATTTTTATGTCTGTATTTAATGTTCATATTAATCGTTCGCCAATTCAAGGTATGATAAAAAAAATAGTATATTATCCAGGTCAATTTTTAGTAGCGAGTTTGGATAAAGCATCTGAAAAAAATGAGCGTAATGCGATGCAAATTATTGACTCCAAAGGTCGATATATTGAGATGGTTCAAATCGCTGGTTTAGTGGCAAGACGAATTGTATGTTATTTAAAAAAATCCCAAAATGTATTGCGGGGAGAACGTTTTGGGCTAATCCGATTTGGTTCTCGAGTGGATTTATATTTACCAAAGGAAACAAATATATTCGTGTCTGTTGGTGATCGGGTGAAAAGTGGTGAAAGTATGATTGGGAGATTGGTATGAAGAAGTCATCCTTAAAACCTCATGAGGGTATGAAAAAAGGCGTCTATTTATTGCCAAATTTATGTACCACTTGCAGTTTATTTTGTGGTTTTTTTTCTGTGATAAAATCATTATCCGGACAGTATCAACTGGCAGCTATAGCCATTATGGTGGCAGGGGTGTTTGACTTGCTTGATGGTCGAATTGCACGATTAGCAAATGCAGAAAGCGAATTTGGAATTCAGTATGACTCCTTGGTCGATTTATCATCATTTGGACTGGCGCCAGGTATTTTAATTTATACGTGGGCATTGTCCGGTTTGGGTAAACTAGGTTGGTTGGCGGCATTTTTATATTTTGCATGTGGTGCGCTTCGTTTGGCGCGGTTTAATGTGCAGCATGATAATGTTGAAATGAATTATTTTCAAGGATTGCCTATTCCTATAGGTGCCTATGTCTTATCCACTTTTGTTATTTTTTATCACTATATATTCGATGGCTTACCTCAAAATAATATTTGGATTGCAACAATGTGCATTGCAGTGGCATTGCTTATGGTATCCAATATTCGCTATCGTAGCATGAAGGTGATGCATTTAAATCGGCGTGGTACTTTTTTTGCATTGATCGTTGTGGTTTGTATTATATTCTTAATTGCCGTTCGTCCAGAAATTGTATTGTTTGGCTTGAGTATTACCTATGTGATATCAGGTTTAATTGAAGAGTTGCTTACATTGCATCAGAGTAAAAAAATATTTCATAAGGTTAAGGAAAGCAATGCAAAGCGAAAGGTAAGAAAAGTCAATCGTCGTAATTTAAAAAAATATACTAAGAAAGTTAAAAATATGCAGTCTCATTCAAATGTAATTTCCTTATCTCAGGAAGAAAATACCAGTAAACAAGTTGGGGAATAAATATGCCTAAATGCGTATATTGTGGAACTGAAATAGAAGTGGATGGCCGGATTGGGCGTTTGGAAGATTGCCTGAAATGTGGGCGATATTTACATGCATGTATTCAATGCAAGTTGTATGATCGAGGGTATCACAATGATTGTCGTGAATCCCAGTCGGTAATGGTGGGCGATAAAGAAAAAGCGAATTTTTGTGAATTCTTTGACTTTGGTCGTGATATTGAGTGTGAAGAAAAGGCCATAGAAAAAGCGAAAAATGATTTGAGTACATTATTTAAGAAATAATAAATTATCGAATTGCTGAAAAATCAGTATCTCTCGGACAGGCTCCTAGGGATTATACCCAAACATACTCAGAAACTTCTTAAAATAAGGATATTATTTATGAAACAATCATATCATATTGCAATTGTGGGTGCTACCGGCACTGTGGGAAATGAATTATTATCGATTTTAAATGAGCGCAATTTTCCAGTGAGCGATATTACATTATTGGCATCAGAGCGTTCAGTAGGGGAGTCATTGGACTTTCAGGGTAAGGATATACCCGTTGAAATATTAAATAATAATAGTTTCGAAAATGTGGATATTGCCTTCTTTTCTGCAGGATCAACAGTGAGTAAGGAATTTGCCCCCATTGCTGCAAAAGCAGGGGCTGTTGTCATTGATAATACATCGGCATTTCGTATGGATAAATGTATTCCGCTGATCGTGCCTGAAGTCAATGGCGATGAGATTGCATGTTTTGAAACAAAACGCATTATTGCCAATCCCAATTGCTCAACCATTCAAATGGTTATGGCGCTTCATCCCTTACATGAATCTGTAGGTATAAAACGTATTATTGTGAACACCTATCAGTCGGTATCTGGTGCAGGGCGCAAGGCCATCGAGGAACTATCCAAACAAACAACATCATTGTTTACAGGAAATGATGCTGAAAAAAATGTATTTCCGCATCAAATTGCATTTAATTGCATTCCTCAAATAGGGGCTATCGATAAAAATGGTATATCAGAAGAAGAATATAAAATGATGCATGAAACAAAGCGCATTTTAAATGATGATAGGATCGAAGTCTTTGCGACAACAGTGCGTGTACCTGTGTTTTCAGGTCATGCAGAATCTATTAATATTGAGTTTGAAAGTGATATGGACATTAAAGAAGCTGCGATATTATTATCCGATATGCCTGGCGTGACGGTAGTCGATGAGCCCATGAAAAATAATTATCCGATGCCTTCAAGTGCTATTGGCAATGATGATGTTTATGTTGGCCGTATTCGAAAAGATCCAACAGTGGCGCATGGGTTGGCCATGTGGGTGGTCTCCGATAACTTGCGTAAAGGTGCTGCATTAAATGCTGTTCAAATTGCAGAATTGTTAACGCAGCAGTATTTGGATGCATAGTTATGATGCGATGCCTATTCATTTTACTAGTAGTGAATGTCCTAATAACCATTTCTCCAAGTAGTCATGCATATCCTAGCGCGGAGGTATTGGGGGCTAGTAGTAGCAATCCACCATTTACCTTTGATATTAATGCGAGCATTACAGGAATTACAAAAATTAATGATCGTCGATTTGCAATTTCATATGCAGATACATTGATTTTAGTGGATATGGGATTGTATGCTCTAGAGTCTGATCAACCACCAGTGCTCAGTGAGGATGATGGTACTGATGGTAATCTCACAGCCATTGCATATGCGAGTTCTAAATCATGGATCATCGCATCCCAAGATGATGGCGATATCTTATTTTTTGATCTGGACGATATTACAGCAGTGCCATACTCAATAACATTATCTATAGGAAATATGCTGGGCCCCATTGTTGTGGATTCCAATGGTCGCTATGCCTATATTGCCAATAACTCAGATCACATTATTCATGTGATTGACTTAGCTACAAAATCATTGGAAAAAAATGTGAGCATATCTCTAACTGATATCGATACATTTGAATTTACAGATGGCGTGTTTGAGCCAATTACAGATGAAGCCTATTTTACAACGGATGTTGGGGAATTAATTTTCTTTGCGACAGGTGGAGCGGATGTAAGTTCGCTGACTATTTCAGAGGATTCAGTGCTTTCAAGTCTCGATGTATTTCCAAATAGCGCATATTTATATGTAGTGGATCAAGATAATGCCAATGTGATAAAGGTGTCTGCAAGTTCCCATACGATTGTTAATTCAGATATTGATATTTCAGCTAATTCAACACCTTTTGATATTGCACTTATGGATGTGGCCAATCCAGTGGGACTATATGCTTTTGTAAGTGGGGCAAATGGAATGAGTGTGATTGATACCAATTCAAACAGTGCATTTGATTTGGGTGATGATGTGGATGTCGATGAGGAACCTCTTTCGCTATCAGCTGTTCCCACGTATGTGATCGCATCCAGTGACACAGATGGGTATCTTTACGTTGCAACGGAGTTATCACAGATAGGTGTATTATCGGAAAATCCATGGTTAAGTATAAGCACTGCATATTCAGATGATGCCAGTGCATTATCTGAGGATATCAGTGTAACGCTTGCGATCACCAGCGATCAGGAAGGAACCTATTCAATATATGTGGGTGGGGATCAAACAGGGTCTGGCACATTGCTCACCAATACGGCGGGCAATACGAGTGGTGATATTCAAGCCGATACAGCACTTTCTGTGGAATTGAGTTATAATACGAATAGTAATGCATTTTCAGAAGGGGTTAATGATCTGTGGGTTTTGGTAGAAAATGACAATGCAGCGATCGGTCGCATTGCAGCGCAAGTGACTGTGGATGTGCCGCCAGACAATGTTACCATTGTATCTGCTGGATTTGGAAATGAAAAAATATATTTAAACTTTGAACGATTAATTGCTGCAGATATTTCATCCTATAATATTTATGTGTCTGCAGATGAATCAAGTGCATTGACCACAGAAGATATTGCACTCACGATTACGCAGCCCGAATCGGGTACGGATATTACTGCTGAAATTCCAAATTTAACAAATAATACCTTGTATTATATTGCCATTGAAGCTGTAGATACAAACGCTCAGGTGAGTGCATCGCGCTCTATTACTAGTCAAACACCTGCGCAGTCGGTTGGGGTTTTAGAGCGGTTTGGTGAAACAGGGTGCGTACTAGTACGTACAAACAATGTTCATTGGGTGTTGGCATTGGCATTAGGGATTATTTGTTTTCGAAATAGGAGAATGTTTCAATGTTCCCGCCTATTCAGATTTAAGATGGACAGTAAATTCAAGTGGGTGTTATTTTTTACTCTTATTTCTGGATGCGCGTGGGCAAATGATGATACTGATTCCCGCATGCAAACCTATGCAGTATCTGCCAATTATGCGCCGATGAGTAATATAAGAAAAAATTGGGAAGTTGAATTTCGAGGAGGCTTTTGGTTGCCCACACATAGTATTATGAAATATACGTTTACCAATTGTTGTAATATTATGGGCAAGATTCAGGTGGGATATTTGCATAAACGTCGGTATAGCATTGGCATTAGTGCGGGTTTTTTGTATAAGCGTGCACCTGCATTTGGAAGTAATGTCCATGCGAATGCGCGTGCACAGGATCGATTTTCATTTATGCTGATTCCTATGGAAACAAATTTTACATGGCGTTTGGATTATATGAACCAGCGTGCATTGATTCCTTATATTCGTATGGGTGGCGATTATGTATTTTACCGGCAAGCCATTTCTGGACAAAGCCAAAAGGGTATAAAATTTGGGGCGCATGGTGCGATAGGATTGCAGTTGGCGTGGTCAGAATTTTCAGATAGTGCGGATGTAATGAATGACTTGGGTGGCATCAATGATTTTTTTCTTACACTTGATGCGCAATATCAATTGATTAATAATTTTAAGTCATCGGGTTTGGATCTTAGTGGTTTTGTATTTTCAATGGGTCTTCTTTTGATGTTTTAGGTGTTTGATGCAATCACGTATAATAAAATTAACATTGGCTTATATTGGCACCCGTTATATTGGTTGGCAAATTCAGCCAAAGGGGCCGTCCATACAAGGAACTGTTCAACGCTGTTTGAAAAATATCCTGAAAGAGTCAATTGTGTTGACTGGTGCGGGCCGCACGGATGCAGGCGTGCACGCATTGGGGCAAATAGCGCATTTTCAAACAATGTCTTTATTGCCAACCCATGCAATTGGTGCACTATTAAATCAGCAGCTGCCAGAGGATATATCCGTGCGTGCAGTTGAATCCATGCCAAGTGAGTTTCATGCGCGTTATGATGCAAAAAGTAAATTATATCGTTATATAATTGATAATACACGCATATTATCACCATTTAGCCGGCATCGATCCTGGCATATTCCCCATACGCTCAATATATCCGCTATGCAGCAGGCTGCAAAATTGCTCATTGGTGAACATGATTTTGCATCTTTTCAGGCCAGTGGCTGCAGTGCCAGACATGCGGTTCGTACATTATATGATATTAGCATTACACCAGAATTATCTGTTATTGGGTGTGAGACGAATTCATTGATGGAGTGTTCATTTCATGGCAATGGGTTTGTTCGACATATGATTCGAAATATGGTCGGTACTATTGTAGATATTGGTTTAGGACGCATTGCGGTTGAGAATATACAGACAATATTGCAGGCCAAACAGCGGGTCGCTGCAGGAAAATGCGCGCCTGCATGTGGGCTGTATATGTGCGAGGTGTATTATTAAGATTTTTTTGAATACTCCTTGAAATAGCTATTTTGATGGTAGTTTCATAAAAGAACCTTGACCAGTTACAGATATTTAAACAAATAATTCATGCTTCTTTCTTGAGTAATTTTTTAAAACCTCGTATACCTTCCGGCCATGAGATCACATCTATTTAATTTATTTTATCGTTTTATTAGTCAGCATCCATGGAAAATAATTATTACTGCATTAATTATTACAATCGCATCGATATTTTATTCATTATTGTATTTGCAGCTAAATGCCAACCTGGATGATTTGGTATCTGAAAAATTGGATTACCATAAGCGTTATATTGATTTTCTAAAAGAATTCGGTGATGAGGAGCATCTATATATTGTTGTTGATGCAAGTCAAAATATGCCGGAAGCCAAGTCCTTTATTCGTGATTTGGCGTCACAATTATCATCAGTCGATGGAATTGGAGATGTCAGTTGGCAGTTAAACCATTCGATTTTAGAAAAAAATATGCTGCTTTTTTTACCAGAAGATCAACTGAAATCGCTTGGCAATGGATTAACAAAAGGGCCGTTTTCATTAAAACGCATATCTCGCTGGACTGGCTTAAGTGATATATTTCATTCAATTAATAGCCAGCTTAGTGGCCCAATTACAGCGAATGATGAATCACAATTAAGTTCGTTGTTTGCAAGCTTTGATGTGATGTTGTCCACATTAAATAATGTGCTTTCCGGCCAATACCATGAGCCTATTACCATTGAAAAATTATTATCCCATGTGGATGACAATATGGACTTGGATGGGTTTTATCGCAATGGTGATTTGTTGTTTATATTTGTGATGCCGCCCAAAGATTTTTCAACCATGGCTATAATTGAAAAACCATTGGCGCAAATTCGTACATTAATCGCAGATACGAAGATAAAATATCCCAATATTAATGCAGGTTTGACAGGTCGACCTGTACTTGCTGCCGATGAAATCTCAACGTCAGATCGCGATATGACCCGTGCCACGATTGCAGCTATAATACTCGTCGGGCTATTGTTCATTTTATTTTTTAGGAGCATTACTCGTCCTATATTGGCAATGCTATCGTTAATGATGGGTATTTCCATGACATTTGGCATGATCACATTGATTTGGGGAACGCTTAATATTTTGTCCATTGTATTTACGCTCATTCTTATCGGGGCATCCGTGGAATATGGCATTCATATGGTGGCCAAGTATCAGGAGGAATTAGCGCATAATGGAAATATGCATGATGCGATTAGAAAATCATTGCATATGGCAGGTCGCGCTAATTTGACCAGTGCCTGCACAACAGCCGCGGCATTTTTAACTATTACATGGACAAAATTTTCAGCATTAGCACAATTGGGCTTTATTGCGGCGGCGGGCATTATTTTTTGCATGTTGAGCATGATCATTGTTTTGCCAGCGATGATTGTCATTATGGATAAGAATAAGTCTCCCATGGTATTAAAACGTATTAAGCCATTTATTTTGCCATTGGGGTGGTTATATGGCCGGTTTCGATTATTAGGGATTGCTATTGTTGTTAGCATGATTGCTGCAATTCCATTTGCGAGTTCTATCTATTTTGATAATAATTTGTTGAATCTACAGGCTCAAGGATTGGAATCTGTCAAATATGAGCATTTAATCATTGAAAAATCGAGCGAAACAACGTGGTTTGCTAGAAGTATTGCGCGTTCGCGCGACGAATCCAAACAAAAAGCCGCTGCATTTGCAAAATTGCCATCAGTGCGTCGTGTGGATGATATACATCGTATTTTCCCTGAATATCAAAGTGATAAAGTGGCAATGGTAAAGGCCTTGGCAAAAAAACTAGGCCCAATATCGCATTTGGCCATTAATTCACAGCTGGCCATTGATCCGCTGATCGATGAATTGAATATATTTATCCGCCATTTAAATGAGTTGATGTCCCATGCGTTTAGCAGTGGCCGAGTGGATGCTATAAGCGAACTTGATCGATTAGCCAATAAGGTAAAGTTAATTCACGATCAGCTAAAGGTAGCGGATGAGCTGACTTTAAAACAAGTTCAAGCCTTTCAAGCGGATTTAATTCAGGAAATTAATGCAATGGTGAATGCTCTCGCACATGGTTTATCACCTGAAGTATTTACTGAAGATGATCTGCCAAAGGAGCTGTTGCAGCGTTTTAAAAGTGAGCAGGGTAATTATACCATGTTTATCTACCCTAAAAATGATATTTGGAACCCTGAAAAACTTGAACAATTTATTTCTGACTTACGAAGTGTAGATCCCTATGCGCTGGGTACGCCTATCGAGGTATACGAATCCGGTAAATTAATGCGAAATACATTTAAGCGCTCAGCAATTCTTGCATTTATTATGATTTGTTTGCTGGTTTTCTTAGATTTTAGATCGATTAAGCATACTGTTATTGCAGTGTCACCATTGATTGTGGGTGCATTATGGTTGTTTGGTTTGATGGGAGTTTTTGATATTCCATTTAATATGGCGAATTTCTTTGCAATCCCTATTTTGATCGGTATTGGCGTTGATTTTGGTGTGCATCTGGTGCATCGAATACGCTTGGAACATGGTTTTCATGCACTTTCCAGTGCAACATCAAAAGCAGTGCTCCTTACCGCACTGACGAATGCCATTGGTTTTGGTTTGATGTCCTTTTCATCGCATCAGGGCATTGCGAGTTTGGGGCAAATTATGGCATTGGGTGCCATGTGTTGCATGGTTGCTGCATTTTTTGTTCTGCCATTATTGGCGAAATTTTTTAACTGGGGTCAATCGCATTAAAGTAGGTATCCCCATATAGGTAGATAAATGAAAATACGTATACCAAACGATACACGACGCTATATTGTACTTAAACATTTCTTTATGATTTTGGCAGGAACACTGTTGACCGCCATTGGGGTGAGTGCATTTTTAGCACCGCATCATTTTATTTCTCCAGGCATTAGTGGGTTGTCACTGTTATTGTCATATATTACATCCTTGCCTGCAGGCCTCTATGTGATTGTACTTAATATTCCGATATTTTTAGTGGGCTGGCGTTATGTGGGGCGCACCTTTGCGATGGGCAGTGTGACTGGAACAGTCGTTTTATCCGTATTTTTGATGCAAACCGACTGGATGATAATGATGGGATGGGCGCCAGAGCCAATGATGTCGGCAATGGTGGGTGGCGTACTTTCTGGCGCTGGCACAGGACTGCTATTTCGCGCCAATAGTTCGCATGGTGGCACGGATATTATTGCAGCGGTGGTGAAACGAAAATGGAGCTATAGCATTGGATCCGTGGTTTTTTTCTTTAATGGTATTTTTGTATTATTGCTGGCCTATTATTTTGGCCTAGATGCGGCATTGTATTCCATTTTAGCCCAATTTTGTTCAGCCATGGCCTTGGATAAAGTGATGTTGGGTTTTGATCATAGTCGAGCTGTATTTATTGTAACCACAAAACCAAAGGAAATCTCTGGATATATTACGGGTACTTTGGGCCGGGGTGTAACGATGATTGACGGCACAGGCGCTTACTCTGGAAAAGAAAAAACAGTGTTATTTTGCGTGATATCACTGCGTCAATTGGCGCGTGTTAAAATCGTAGTTGAATCTCAGGATAAAAAAGCATTTATGACCGTTGCTCAAGTGAGTGAAGTTATTGGCCGTGGGTTTACTACATTGCCCGTTTGATCGAATTATCCCTAAATATCTACTTTTGAAAATCCTATTATCAGTCAACTAGCAATCAGTGTCTGGCACTGATTACCTCCTTATGTAAAGGGACTGTTGAAAAAGGACTAAAAATGAGAGAATGTGCGATAGTTGCCTGATT
>CAYZSU010000039.1:0-14115 GCA_964480565.1 uncultured Myxococcales bacterium
ATGATGTGTTGATGCTTAAACGTCTATCGATTGGCTCAATCAAATTGGAAAATTTAACGCCTGGCACATGGCGGGATATTGATCAAAGTCAGATTAATTCAATGCAGCAAAAATAGTGTGAACAATGTATTTATGTAGATTCCTTTAAAGAAACCCGTTACTTTTTCTTTTTGTCCTCTAAATGGCAGGAAATAAAGTGATCCCCGCCAATATTGCGTAAGTTGGGTTCTTTTGTGGTGCATCTGGGCATGGCATATGGACAACGTGTATGAAATCGGCATCCAGAAGGTGGGTTCAATGGACTTGGCACATCACCTTCAAGTACAATTCGCTGACGCTGTGCTTCAATTTCTGGATCAGGAATAGGAATCGCACTTAAAAGAGCTTTAGTATATGGGTGCTTGGGGTTTTCATAGATATATTTATGTGATGCAATTTCAACGATCTTACCCAAATACATCACTGCCACACGATCTGAAATATGACGAACTGCTGCTAAATCATGGGCAATAAATAAATAAGTGAGATTATAGCGGGTTTTTAAATCCGCTAAAAGATTTAAAATTTGAGCTTGAATGGACACATCCAGGGCGGAAATGGGTTCATCTGCAATGATGAGCTTTGGTTTTAATGCCAGAGCTCTGGCTATGCCAATGCGCTGACGTTGGCCGCCTGAAAATTCATGTGCATAGCGGCGAATAAATTTTGGATTCATTCCAACCTCAGCCAAAAGTTGCTGTACTTGAGTTTCCAGTTCATTGCCCTTATATAAACCATATGTTTTTAGAGGCTCTGCAATAATACTACCTACAGTCATTCGTGGATTTAAACTAGCAAATGGATCTTGAAATATCATTTGAAAATTGCGTCGAAACTGTCTGAGCTCTTGAAATGATAGCTTAGTGAGATCTGTACCTTCAAAAAAAACATTTCCATGAGTGGGTTCCTGGAGTTGCAGTATGGCACGGCCAGTGGTTGATTTACCACAGCCACTTTCACCAACAAGTCCCAATGTTTCACCCTGGCGAATCGAAAAAGAGACACCATCCACTGCTTTGACATGGGCCACTGTTTTTTTAATGAAAATCCCTTTTTCTATAGGGAAATGAACTTTTAGATCATCTATTTTAATTAAGTGCTTGTTTTGTTGGGTCATATGTTATCTCACTATTTGGCTGTTCTTATTTTATCGGCATGCCAACAATGTGTGTAATGATCATTATTAAAGATTGTTTTTTCAGGGTACTTGTTTCGACATTTTTCTGTCGCATGATCACAGCGGAGTCTAAATGGGCAACCTGAAGGGATTTTTGTTAAATCAGGTGGTTGACCTTTAATCGGTAATAATTGGACTTTTTCCCGTTCATCAAGACGAGGTAATGACTTGAGCAATCCCTGAGTATAAGGATGAGATGGTTTTTTGAAGATATCTATTGTTTGTCCATATTCAATAATATTGCCTGCATACATTACTGCAATATGATCGCACATACCGGCAACAACGCCCAAATCATGTGTAATAAGAATGACTGTTGTATCGAGTTCATTTCGAAGATCTCTAATTAAATCCAAAATCTGCGCTTGAATAGTCACATCCAATGCAGTCGTGGGCTCATCTGCAATTAATAGCTTGGGTTGACATAGAAGTGCCATTGCAATCATTGCACGTTGACGCATGCCACCACTAAATTGATGCGGATAATCATGGATACGCTTTCTGGCAGAGGGAATACCGACAAGGTCAAACATTTCTACAGCTTTTTCCAATGCTTGTTTGCGCGTCATATTATAATGTTCTTCAAGGACCTCAGTTAATTGAAGTGAAATGCGTAAAAATGGATTGAGCGATGTCATGGGATCTTGAAAAATCATGGATATTTGATTTCCGCGGAGTTTTGACAGTTCATTTTCAGATAATTTTAATAAGTCGACATCATCGAATAGTGCCATGGTTCCTGTGACTTCACCTGGAGGCGTTGGAATGAGTCCCATAAGCGACATAACTGTAACGCTTTTGCCACTGCCACTTTCACCGACAATACCCAAAGAGGCGCCTTTTTCTAGTTCAAAGCTGACACCATTAACTGCTCGAACTGTACCATCAGGTGTATGAAAGACCGTGCGTAAATTTTCAACTCGAAGTAATGACATAGTGTATACCTAGTTTTTCATGCGTGGGTCCAATGCATCGCGTAACCCATCGCCAAGATAGTTCATTGCAAAAAGGAGCGAGGCCAATAATAGTCCTGGAAAAACAATTAACCAAGGATAGAGCTCCATTGCTTTCGCACCTTCAGATGCCAAGGACCCGAGGGATGTCATGGGTGCTTGGACACCTAACCCTAAGAAACTTAAAAATGCTTCTACCAAAATCACTCGGGGTACAGTTAGTGTTGTATATACAATGATAGGTCCCAATGCATTAGGGATTAAATGTTTTAATATTATATTACGATTATTCACACCACAAGAAATAGCTGCTTCGACAAATTCTTTTTTTCGAATAGACATCACTTGACCACGTACAATACGTGACATTGTCAGCCATGAGACAAGACCAATAGCGGCAAATAATAAGATAATATTTCGGCCAAAAATAGTCATTACCACAATCACAAAAAACATATAAGGTAATGCATAAAGCACATCCACAAATCGCATCATGATTGTATCTATTTTTCCACCAAAATAACCAGCTGTTGCCCCCCAAAGTACACCAACAATAAAGCTGACGAGAGTTGCGCAAATACCCACTGCCATGGAAATGCGCAGCCCATATAAACATCGGCTAAATAAATCACGCCCAAGTTCGTCTGTACCAAAAAAATAATCGAGGTTTGGGGCCACGTGAAGCACATCATAATTCTGCGTGTCCACTTCATAAGGAGCTATAAATGGGCCAATCAGTGCAATGATTACAATTAAAACAACATATATAGCACTGGCAATTGCCATTTTGTTTTTAAGTAATCGGCGCCATGCATCAGTCCATAAATTGGTGCCTTGTTCTAATTCAAGCTCAATTTCTTCTTCTTCCCGGCCATGTGGCATAAGCTCTACTTCTAACCGGTCTGTCATTGATTCTGTCATTGGATCATGTGGTTTTGGATCCGTGCCATCTTCAAATGCGATGACTTTTTTCTTAATCATATTTTACCCTTGGATCTATAAATGTATATGCAATGTCGACAACTAAATTAAAAAATAGAATGATCGCTGAAAAGAAAATAGTAAGCCCAAGTGTCATGGTATAATCTCTATTCAACGCACTTTGAACAAAATGTCGTCCAAGTCCTGGAATATCAAATATTTTTTCTATTACAATAGAACCGCCCATCATAAATGCAGTAGCAGGTCCTAAATAAGTAATGACTGGTAATAAACCACCTTTGATCATATGACGTCCAATGATCAGTCGTTCACGTAATCCCTTTGCGCGTGCGGTTCGAATAAAATCCTGTCGAACAACTTCCAACATGCCACCACGTGTTAAACGTGCGATAGACGCGGCATAGATAGATCCCAATGTAATAGAGGGTAGTATATAATCCGTGGGCTTGTCCCATCCAGAAATCGGTAGCAAGTCAAGCTCAAGGCCAAAAAATAATTGTAGTAATGGTCCTAAAACAAAATTGGGAATGGATACACCCAGCATAGCAACACCCATCGCAATATAGTCCCAGCGGGTATTTTGCCGAAGTGCTGCAATAAGTCCTGTAAACACACCAATGGTAACGGCATAAATCAAGGAATAGCATGCGAGTCGAAATGTGACTGGAAAGCCAAGCTCAATGAATTCATTGATAGTACGATTGGGGTATTTAAATGATGGCCCTAAATCGAGATGAAATACAATGCCACTTAGATATCGCCAGTACTGCTGGTATAGCGGTTCATCCAGGTGGTATTTTTTTTCAATATTGCGTTTGATTTCTGGAGGTAGTGGTTTTTCCGCATCAAATGGACCGCCTGGGGCAATTCGAATCATAAAAAAAGAAATTGTCATGATTATCAATACAACTAGAATTGAACCAGTTAAACGTCTAAGAATAAATTGCAACATGGTGTTGTCCTCTTATAATAGAGCATGAAAAAATCTCAAGTCATCTCTTTTCTTAGAAAACCGAGTATTTGTCAATAGTTAAGTGTTTATATTATAAACTTTTAAGTTTTAAAGTGATTTTTTTTAATTTTTTAAATTCTTTCTTGCTTGTTAGTTAATAGAATTATAGTCAGGTATAAATACGGAGGTGTATAATGAAGCAATGGGCAGTTCTATTATTAGCAGTGTTTGCGGTATCATGTCAGCAAGCCGGTGTAAATAAAGCGTTTGATAGCGATGTGATGAAAAAAGACAATGTATTAGAAAAAGTCTTTCATTTTGAAAATGTAAGTGAGCCAGAATATATTGATCCGGGTTTGATTGCAGATTCAAGTTCATCAAATATCGTAACAAACCTTTTTGAAGGATTAACTGGGTATGATATGAAGTCATTGAGCTCTAAGCCAGGTGTGGCCACGCATTGGAAGGTGAGTGCGGATAAAAAAACATATACATTTTATTTGCGAAAAAACGCCAAGTGGAGTGATGGCAAGTCTGTAACAGCGCATGACTTTGTGTATTCTTGGCAACGTGCGGTATCGCCGCAGTTGGCTTCTAGATATGCATTCATGATGTATTTCATCAAAAATGCCAAAGCAATCAGTTTGGGAAAAATTAAAGATATCACTCAGCTGGGCGTAAAGGCGGTTGATGACTATACATTGCAAGTGGAACTAAATCAGCCAGTGCCTTTCTTTGTATCACTGACCGCTTGGTATACCTATTATCCGGTGAGAAAAGATATTGTTGAGAAATACAAAGCGCGTTGGACGCGCCCAGAACATATTGTTAGTAATGGTTTTTTCAGCCTATCGGAATGGGTGCCAAATAAACAAATTTCTGTGGTAAAGAATGATCATTATTGGGATAAAAAAAATGTGCATTTGGATAAAGTCATATTTTATGCCATTACAGATAGGGAAACCGCTTTGAAATCCTATCTCAAAGGAAAGTTACATTTTGTTGAATCACCACCCAATGTGAAATTAAAAGTCTTGAGTAATCGCGATGATTTTTATGCGTCCCCGATGATCGGTACTTATTTTTTGGTTTTTAGTGTTGAAAAACCGCCGATGAATAATCAAAAATTCCGTCAGGCCTTATCTTATGCCATTGATAGAAAACAGCTGGTTAAAATTACAGGCAATGGCATTGCGGCAGCAAATCTGGTTCCAAAAGGGATTGGCGACTATGAGCCTGCACAGGGTAATGAATTTAATCCTGATAAGGCTAGGGCATTGCTAAAGGAGTCAGGTCTTGATGTTGCAAGCAAGATGCCTGAAATTACACTAATATATAATACCAGTGAAAACCATAAAATGGTTTTGCAAATCATACAAAATATGTGGAAAAAGCACTTGGGCTTGAATGTGACACTGCATAATATGGAATGGAAAGTATTGCTAAAATTGCTTCAACTTCATGAATATCAGATATCTCGATTTTCATGGATCGGTGATTATGTGGATCCAAATACATTTTTGGAAATTTTCTTGAGTGATTCCAGCAGTAATTTTGCACAATGGAAAAATAAAGCCTATGATCAGCTTCTTCATAATGCCATGCATACAATGAACTCCAAAAAGAGAAATGAATTATTTCATGAAGCGGAAGATCTATTGCTGCATGAGTCTCCAATAATTCCTATCTATACATATGTAAAAACATCATTGCTTTCAAAAAAGGTGACAGGTTTTTATCATAATTTAATCGGATATCATGCGCTAAAAGGCGTCGATATCACTCAATAAGATAAATTTTAAATGAGATTAACAGCTAAGGAGATCATCAATGTCATATGTCTATCGAATTTTTTCAATAGTGATTGTATGTGCGCTGACAGTTGCGTGCAGTTCATCATCTATGCAACAGTCGCATGCCACTAAGGATACGCCAGCAACAGACAAAGTATTTCATTTTTCCAATGGTTCGGAGCCGGAATACTTGGACCCTGGTTTAATCTCTGATGCCGTATCCAGCAATGTTGTGATTAATTTATTTGAAGGATTAACAGAGTACGATTCACAAACATTAGCGGTCAAGCCGGGTGTGGCCACGCATTGGAAGGTGAGTGCGGATAAAAAAACATATACATTTTATTTGCGACAAAATGCCAAGTGGTCGGATGGCTCCAATCTCACTGCGCATGATTTTGTGTATTCTTGGCAGCGTGTATTAAAACCAGAAACAGCCTCCAAATATGCATTTATTATGTATTTCATGAAAAATGCTAAAGCTATTAACCACGGCAAACAAGCGGATGTCACAAAACTAGGTGCAAAGGCTTTGGATGCCTATACATTGCAGGTGCAATTGGAGCATCCGGCACCTTTTTTTCCTGCCGTGGCAGGGTGGTATACCTATCGTCCGGTGAAAAAAGATATTGTGGAAAAATATAAAGAGAAGTGGACATTGCCAGAGCATTTTGTGGGCAATGGTTTTTTTAAATTGTCCGAGTGGATTCCACAAAAGCATATCGCTCTTGTTCGCAATGAACATTATTGGGATAAAAAGAATGTGCATTTGGATAAAGTGATGTTTTATGCGCTTGAAGATCGTGAAACAGCTCTAAAGCAGTTTATGAAAGGGGATATTCACTTTACCTATGATCCCCCACCTGTCAAATTGCCAACACTACGCACACATCCTGAATTTATGGAAACGCCATGTATGGCCAATTATTTGATTATTTTAAATACAGAGGAAGCCCCTTTAGATAATAAAAAATTTCGTCAAGCCTTGGCCCATGCCATTGATCGCAAACAATTTGTAAAGATCATGAATCAAGGTGTAGCCAGTGCGAACTATACGCCGTTGGGTCTTGGGTCTTATGTGCCGCCCAAAGGCAATGAGTTTAATCCAGAAAAGGCACGAGCCTTGCTTAAAGATGCAGGGTTTGAATCCAATGACCAAATACCTGAAATTACTATGGTATACAATACCAAGGCCCAGCATAAAATGGCTATGGAGATTTTGCAAAATATGTGGAAACGTCATTTGGGCATTGAAGTAACATTGCAGAATATGGAATTTAAAGTGCTTATCAAACGTCAAAATAGCAAAGATTATCAAATATCCCGATTTGGGTGGTATGGCGATTACTCCGATCCCAATACATTTTTGGAAATATTTTTAAGTGATTCTACAGGCAATCATACCAATTGGAAAAATGCCGAGTATGATGCATTGATTGCAAAGGCCATGCATGTCAGCGAGATAGATAAACGCAATAGGCTATACTATCAGGCGGAAAGTATTTTAATGGATGAATCGCCGGTTATTCCTATTTTTACAGTGAGTATGCCTGCTCTGTTAAGTAAAAAAATCTCTGGTTTCTATGGTAATGCGATGAGCTATTATCCTATGAAACATGTTAAGTTAGCGGATTAGTATTTTTACAGGTCATGGAGAAATTATTATGAAAACCATCGATAAAATTGCATGTATTATAATAATAATGTGTATGTTGGGATGCTCAGGTGCACCATCCAAATCTAGATCGGCTTCAGAAGAAAATTTGCAGATATTGCATTATGCCAATCTGTCGGAGCCGGAATATTTGGATCCTGCAAAGATGTCCGATCAGGTATCCAGCAATATTGGGTTTAATACATTTGAAGGGCTCACAGATTTTGATCCCAAAACATTGAAACCCATTCCTGCAATTGCGACGCATTGGAAAGTTAGCAAGCAGGGGAAGGTCTATACATTTTACTTGCGACAAAATGCCAAGTGGTCGGATGGATCTAATGTCACTGCCCATGATTTTGTGTACTCCTGGCAGCGTGTTGTTGATCCAAAGACAGCATCTGGATATGCCTTTATTATGTACGATATAAAAAATGCAAAGGCGATCAATCATGGTAAGATAACGGACTTAACGAAGATGGGTGTGAGTGCTATTGATAATTATACATTGCGCGTGGAATTGGAATATTCAGTGCCGTATTTTCCGGAGTTAACCGCATGGTATACCTATCGTCCGGTAAAAAAAGAGGTTGTGGAAAAATATGCTGAGCGATGGACATTGCCGGAAAATTTTGTAGGCAATGGCTATTTTACCCTATCTGAATGGATTCCTCAAAAACAAATTACAGTGCTTAAAAATCCGCATTATTGGGATAAGGATAATGTACGCTTGGATAAGGTCATTTTTTATCCTATCGAGGATCAGGACACTGCATTAAAAAAATACCTAAAGGGCGAAGTTCATTATGTTCAAGATCTACCGGATATTAAATTAAATCAACTGCGTAAGCGTGACGATTATCATGAAGATGTTCAATTGGCTGTCTATCAAATCATACTTAATATGGCTCGGCCGGAATTTGCGGATAAAAAATTTCGCCAAGCATTGGCGCATTCCATTGATCGCAGGCAATTGGTGAAACTCATTAACAAAGGGGTTGCCTCGGATACCTATATTCCAAAAGGCTTTCCAGATTATATCTATCCCAAAGGACTAGCATTTAACCCAGAAAAAGCGCGCGAACTACTCAAACAATCCGTTTATGGCGAGTCAACAGAGCCCATTACGTTGACCATATCCTATAATACGAGCAAGAACCATAAGCAGATTATGGAGATTCTTCAAAATATGTGGAAGCGGCACTTGGGTATTGCAGTTAAAATGGTTAATATGGAGTGGAAAGTATTCCTAAAGATGCAGTCGAGTAAGGACTTTCAGATGTGTCGTTTTACATGGGCGGGGGATTATATGGATCCCAATACTTTTTTAAGTATTTATCGCAGTAATTCGGGTAGCAATTATATTTCATTTAATAATGCGACATATGATTCATTATTGGATCACGCACAGCAAACGTTTGATAAGAAAAAACGCTATGCACTCTATAAGAAGGCAGAGGAAATTTTACTCGATGAATCAGGGATCATACCGCTTTATTCCTATACAGGACCTTTCTTGTTGAGCAATGATGTTGTGGGTATTTATGGCAACTTATTGGATGTTCATCCATTGAAATCAGCATATTTAAAACAACAGAAATAGGTTGTTCAATTATCAATTATTTACTGGAGGACTTATGAAGGAATTTGCTTGGATATGTAGTGTGATTGCTGTTTTTACAATGTCATGTAGTTCATCATCAACCAAGATATCGACAACCACATCGGTTGCACCTGTAAAAAAAGTGTTTCGTATTGGCGAAGTCGCAGAACCGGAATTTTTGGATCCTGCGAAAATGAGCGATGCATCCTCCAGCCATATTGCGGTTAATCTCTATGAAGGATTGACAGATTATGATCATAAGACATTTAAACCTGTGCCAGGTGTGGCCACACATTGGGATATCAGTAAGAACGGCAAAGTCTATACATTTTATTTGCGGCAAAATGCCAAGTGGAGTGATGGTAAGTCTGTGACTGCACAGGACTTTGTGTATTCCTGGCAGCGTGTGTTAAATCCGGAAACTGCGTCAAAATATGCATTTATTATGTATTATATGAAGAATGCCTATGCGATTAATAAAGGAACAATTAAGGACCTCAATCAGTTGGGTGTAACGGCATTGGATGACTATACCTTGCGCGTGGAATTAGAAAATCCCACGCCGTTTTTTGTGTCGCTCGTTGGGTGGTATACCTATCGACCCGTTAGAAAAGATATTGTTGAAAAGTATAATGAACGTTGGACCAGGCCAGAGCATTTTGTGGGCAATGGCTACTTTACTCTATCTGAATGGATTCCGCAAAAGCATGTGTCCATTGTACCCAATGAGCATTATTGGGATCGCAAAAATGTACATTTGGATAAGGTGGTATTTCATCCATTAGAAGAGCGTGAAACCGCTTTAAAAAAATATTTAAAGGGTGAGTTGGAATATGTGTATGATTTGCCCGCAATGAAGGTGATCGATTTGAAAAAACGCCCTGATTACCATGAACCCATGCAGTTGGGAACATATATGCTCATCATTAATACGACGCAGGCACCGATGGATAATCAAAAATTGCGAAAAGCCCTATCCTATGCCATTGATCGCAAGCAATTGGTAAAATTGATTAATCGTGGAAAGGCATCAGCGAGTTATATCCCCAGTGGATTGGGCGAATATAACTCTGCTAGAGGGTGTGAGTTTAATCCTGTAAAAGCAAAAGAACTGTTAAAAGAGGCGGGGTATACCAGTGGTGCAGATATGCCTGAAGTTACATTGCTCTACAATACCAATGAAAATCATAAAACAGTGATGCAAATTTTACAAAATATGTGGAAAACGCATTTAGGCATCCATGTTCAGATTCATAATATGGAATGGAAAATTGTATTAAAGTCTCAAGTGAATCTAAATTATCAAATTTCTCGTCTGGGCTGGATTGGTGATTATTTTGATCCCAATACATTTTTAGAGATTTTCTTAAGCGAATCGTCAAGCAATCTGGTTGGTTGGAAAAATAAAGAATACGATGCATTGCTTGCCAAGGCCATGCAAACGACCGATGATACAAAGCGTTATGAGCTTTATCATCAAGCGGAAACTATGTTACTCGATCATTCACCGATGATTCCTATTTATACCTATACGGTGCCTATGTTAATAAGTCCAAAACTGACACATTTTTATACGAATATGATGAATATGCATCCCTTAAAGTATGTGGATATGACGGAATAATTGTACGATAAAAATGCGATAATGATCTAGGTAGTGATATGAAAAGGGGTGTTAAATGCGCCAAATTAAGCAATTGATTGTAGGAATAGTTATTATGGGGCTGTGCCTGGCATGTCAGAGTAATAGTTCTACAGTATCTTCGGATAAGACTGTTTTAAAATCAGATCCAGGTATAAACGGAAAAATTATTCATGTAGGAAATGGCTCTGATCCAGAATATTTGGATCCAGGCCTAGTGACAGGGGCTGCCGGTGTTAATATTGTGGTTAATTTATTTGAGGGATTAACGGATTTTGACCATAAGACATTGGAGCCAAAACCTGCAATAGCGACGCATTGGAATATCAGTCCCAATGGCAAACTATATACTTTTCATTTACGCAAAAATGCCAAGTGGTCGGATGGGTCTGCTGTAACAGCGCATGATTTTGTGTATTCCTGGCAGCGCGTGGTAAATCCGATTACTGCATCGAGATATGCCTATATTATGTATTTTGTGAAAAATGCGCATGCAATAAATACAGGGAAAATCACTGATTTAAGCCAGTTGGGCATAAGGGCTGTGGATGATTATACATTGCTTGTAACATTGGAGAATGCCACGCCATTTTTTCCATCATTGGTGGCATGGCATACGTATCGACCTGTCAAAAAAGAGGTGATTGAAGCACATGCGGAACGATGGACTTTGCCAGAGCATTTTGTAGGGAATGGTTATTTTAAAATCACTGAGTGGGTGCCGCAAAAACAAATATCCATAGAGCCCAATGATCATTATTGGGATAAGCAATTTGTATATTTGGATAAAGTGGTTTTTCACTCCATTGAAGATAGCAATACAGAGTTGAAAAAATACCTCAAAGGGGAATTGCATTATATATTTGATGTGCCAAATGTCAAAAAAGAGGAGCTTCGTAAAACGCGTTCTGATTATTTTGATGTGTCTAAATTGGCAACATATGCATTAAATATAAATATCAAAAAACCACCATTAGATAATAAAAAAGTGCGTCAAGCCTTGGCCTATGCCATTGATCGCGAAAAATTAGTTGAAGTGATTGATAAAGGAATTGCTAATGCAAGTTATACTCCCAAAGGCATTGGTTCCTATAATCCACCGAATGACGATTATTTTCAGCCGGAAAAAGCCAGGGCACTGTTAAGGGATGCCGGGTATGAAAATGGCAAAGGAATGCCCAAAATTACGCTATACTATAATACCAATGAGAATCACAAAATGATCATGCAAGTGATTCAAAATATGTGGAAGCGTCACTTAAATATCAATGTGGCATTACTCAATATGGAGTGGAAGGTCTTGCTTAAAACAAAAGCCAATAAGGATTTTCAAATGATTCGCGCAGGCTGGATTGGGGATTATGCGGATCCCAATACGTTTTTGGATATGTTTATGACTGATTCCAGTCAAAATGCTACTAACTGGTCAAATATCGAATATGATACATTGATTAAAAAATCCATGCAAACATTGGATAGAGACAAACGGAATCAGTATTTTTATGAGGCTGAAACGATTTTATTGGATGACGTACCTATGATTGCATTGTTTACAAATACAGCGTCTATTATGTATCAGGGTTTGGAAAATTTTCATTCAAATTTTATGAATGTTCATCCATTTAAATATGTGAAGAAGAAATAAGCATGAGACATAAGTAGATAGGTAAAAGGGCGAATAGTTATTCGCCTTTTTTTATAGCTGAATTTCTTTACGGAACTGCCCTTAAAAATAGCAATTTCTGGGGTTGTTCAAAAACGTTCAGATTCAATGTGGACACATACATACAAGTATATAACCGAATTGGATTTTACTTGTGGGCGCCGAAGATGAGCGTTTTTCAACAACCCCTTTACATTGCATCAGAAACTAAGTAGATACGCTCTAATAAGGAGAAACTATGAGACAATGGATAATTATCAGTATATTGCTTGTTATGAATGTTTTGGGATGTAGTTCGAATGATAAAGATAGTGCTCATATCCAAAAAACGACCGATCAGAAGCAAGTGGAAAAAATATTTTATTTTAATAATGGTTCGGAACCTGAATATTTAGATCCTGGCCTGGCGTCAGATGGCGCGTCATTTAATATTATCATCAATTTATTTGAAGGCTTAATCGAATATGATAATCAAACATTGCAGCCAAAACCAGCAGTTGCGACGCATTGGGATATTAGTCCAGATGGAAAGGTCTATACATTTCATCTGCGCCAAAATGCCAAGTGGTCGGATGACTCACTCGTTACAGCTCATGATTTTGTTTATTCCTGGCAACGTGTGGTAAATCCGATTACTGCATCGAGATATGCCTATATTATGTATTTTATTAAGAATGCAACGGCCATTAATAAAGGAACGATCAAGGACATGAATCAATTAGGGGTCACAGCCATTGATAATTTTACATTGCGAGTGGAATTGGAAAATCCGACACCATTTTTTCCATCCATTGTTGCAGGTATGTCCTATCGTCCTGTAAAAAAAGCCATTATTGAAAAATATGGCGACAAATGGACATTGCCTCAAAATATTGTGGGTAATGGTTATTTTAAGCTGTCTGAATGGATTCCACAAAAGCAGATTACAGTTGTGCGTAATGATCTGTATTGGGATAAACAAAATGTACCTTTGGACAAAGTAATTTTTTATGCCATTGAGGATGCGGAGACAGGGTTAAAAAAATATTTAAAGGGCGAAATTCATTATATGTATGATGTGCCGTTAGTAAAAAAAGAAATGCTATCCAAGCGCGATGATTATCATGATATGCCGCTACTTGGAAGTTATGCAATTATTGCAAATATTCAAAAACCACCGATGGATAATAAAAAATTTCGCCAAGCCCTAGCATTTGCCATTGATCGTCAGAAATTGGTAAAGGTAATCAATCGTGGTAAGGCCAATGCGAGCTATACGCCTAAGGGAATAGGCAGTTATGAGCCCCCACAAGGTACGTATTTTGATCCAGATAAAGCCAGGCAACTATTAAAGGAATCCGGTTATGTGGATGGTACGGATATTCCTGAGATTACATTGATCTATAATACGAGCGAAAATCATAAGATGATCATGCAGGTCATTCGTAATATGTGGAAGGTCAATTTAGGCATTCAGGTCAATTTATTAAATATGGAATGGAAAGTACTATTAAAGACAAAAAATAATATGGATTTCCACTTAGCGCGTGCAGGTTGGATTGGTGATTACGCGGATCCGCATACGTTTTTAAATATGTATACATCAACATCGAGCTATAACTTTACCAACTGGAGCAATGCGCGTTATGATGAATTAATTGCAAAATCCATGACGACATTGGATCAAAAAAAACGAAATGCTTATTTTTATGAGGCTG
>CAYZSU010000039.1:14125-22361 GCA_964480565.1 uncultured Myxococcales bacterium
TATTTACATATACTCGTGCAGTGCTAGCGAGTAAATTATTGGAAAATTTTCATGCAAATGCAGTGGATGTTCACCCCTTAAAATATGTAAACTTAAAAAATAAATAGAATCATAAGTTAAGTGTAATTTATGAATAGGAGGATGTATGAAGCGATTTATTATATGGATGATGCCAGTGATGATGATAATGTCTTTGCTGAGCGCCTGTAGTTCGAGTTCAACACAATCAAGCAAAACCTTACCCAATACATTGCACATGAATAATGTCAATGATCCGGAATATTTGGATCCCACATTGGCGTCGGATACGCAATCATCCAATATTATTATCAATTTATTTGAAGGAATTGTGGATTATGATCCAAAAACACTACAGCCAGTCCCCGGTGTTGCCAAGCGATGGGTCATTAGTAAGGATAGCAAGGTCTATACATTTTATTTGCGAAAAAATGCGATATGGAGTGATGGCAAACCAGTGACTGCGCATGATTTTGTATACGCATGGCAGCGTTTAGTTAATCCCATGACTGCAGCTAAGTATGCGCATATGTTGTATTATGTGAAAAATGCCAAGGAAATTAATGCCGGCAAAATAAAAGATGTCGCCAAGCTCGGCGTAAAAGCATTGGATGATTATACTTTTGAAGTGACATTAAATAACCCCACGCCATTTTTTCTATCCGTGGCAAGTTGGTATACATTGCGACCAGTTAGAAAAGATATTGTTGAAAAATATGGCAATAAATGGACACGGCCAGAACACATGGTATGCAATGGTTATTTTAAACTCACGAAATGGACACCCTTAAAAGAAATTGTAATTGAAAAGAACGCTACATATTGGGATAAGGCCAATGTATATTTGGATAAAGTGGTTTTTCATCCTATTGAAGATCATGATACGGCATTAAAGAAATATTTGCGCGGTGAAATTCATTATACCGATGAACTTCCTTCAGTAAAAATACCGTCATTAAGAAAACGCCCAGATTTTATCGAAGCGCCAAATTTAGCTAATTATTATTTACAGATCAATGTATCCCATCCAGTGCTTGGTAATAAGCTAGTGCGTCAAGCGATTGCCCATGCCATTGATCGCAAGCGTATTGTACAGGTATTGGGGTATGGGTATCCACATACATCCGCCACACCATTGCATGTACTTGATTATGTGCCCCCTAAAGGACTATCCTTTGACCCTGTAAAAGCTAAAGCATTATTAATTCAAGCAGGATATAGCGATCTATCCACTATTCCACCCATTCAGTTGATTTACAATACCAGTGAAAATCACAAAAAGGTCATGGAAATGGTCCAAAATATGCTGACCAAGCATTTGGGATTGCGCGTGGAGCTCTATAATATGGAGTGGAAGGTATTCTTAAAAACAAAAGCTTCAGGAAATTTTGAAATGTCGCGGTTTGGTTGGATTGGTGATTATGTGGATCCAGATACATTTTTGGCCTTATTTCTTAGCCAAAGCCAAATGAATGACAGTGGCTGGAAAAATCCAGCTTATGATGCATTGATAACAAAAGCCAATCAAATTATTGATAATAAACAGCGTTGGAAACTATTTCAGAAAGCGGAAAAAATACTATTGGATGAATTGCCAGTTATTCCTATTTTTATTCAAACGCGTCCAACATTGATTAATGAACGAGTTAGTGGAATCTATCCCAATGTAATTGGAAAATACCCATTAAAAGGGGTACGTATAAAATAGATGTTTTAAATTAATATCAAAAAGAAACGCGGTGATTGCAAAAATGCAGTTGCCGCTTTTTTTTAGAAGAATTTGGCCCAATATTATATTGTGCTGTATCAACAAATCTGATTTAACTTCAAACTATGTTATGGGACTGTTTAAAAATAGCAATTTTAGGGAGTGTTCAAAAATGTTCAGATTGCCTAACCTCTATCGAATTACTAGAGGTTTCAGGCATAAACGCGACTAACACTTAGCAGCCGTATATCTATACGGTTGCTAAGTGAGTCTTGTTTGCAAGGGCGGACAGCAAATCCAATGAAGGCGCATACATACGAGTATGTAACTGAATTGGATTTGCTGGACAACGCCGAAGATGGGCGTTTTTCAACACTCCTGTTATGGAAAACTATGGGACTGTTAAAAAATAGGCGATTTGTAGTTGGATTCATTTATCTATTAATTGTGTGGGCTTCAGGGCCTGCATTGGCTCAAGTTGCGGATGATGTGGCGCCCATGAATTCTGTATACCATGCGATTGATGTATTTAATGCGCATGGGTTAATTGATAAAATTATTATGGGTCAACGGCCATATTCGCGTTTAGAAGTGGCACGCATGCTCACACATATTCGCCAACAATTAAATCAGGTGAAACAAAAAGATAATACGCAACATTGGTCTGAGTACAAAAAAAATATGGATACGTATGACTATATTCATACATTGCTTTCCTTTTATGAAATGCAATATGATGCAGAAATAAATGCACTGCTTCACGGAATTAAAATCTCACCAATCAAATACCTCGATTTATTTACCAATTACAATGGTGCCAAGGAACGGGATATGTTTACGGACTTTGGTTTAGGTCCTATTAATGGCAAAGTCTCTTCTTTTGATCGCTTTCAAGAGGGTATTTCCTATGAAAAGGGCAACAATACATTTATTCGAACATCGCATGACTTTCGAATAGGACGATATTTTGTTGGGCATGCCGAACCACTATTTCAGATGAAAACGCCGCAAGGTGAAGATACTATCGCATTGGCACAGTTACATAAAGGGTATATTAAAACAGGATACAGAAATATAGAATTGCTGGTCGGTCGGGGAAGTATATTTTGGGGTCAGGATGAACAGGGTGGAGTTATGCTGTCCAATCATGCCAGGCCGCTTGATATGATTCGTATTTCCAATCCTACGCCCATCTACTTGCCATGGTTTTTAAAGCACTTGGGTGCTATGAAATGGACATTTTTTCTATCCAACCTAGGCCCAGATTCAGTTAAACCCTATACCTATTTTTATGGATTAAAATGGTCCAGTCAGATTAGTCGATATATTGAAATGGGATTGTCACATACTGTAATGGTAGGCGGTGACGGCGCACCAAATATCAGTTTTTTGAATGCAATGCTTGAAATTTTTCCAGTACACAAATGGGAACGCAATGCGGATGTAAGTAATAACTCCAATCATGCCACAGGCTTTTTTGATTTAAGAATTACAGTGCCACAACTTCGTGGCATTAGCTTCTATTATGATGCGTATGTGGAGGACTCCATTACACGCGCATTTGGAAATATGGATAATTTAATGCATCAGATGTCGTTTGTGACCGGGGTATATATGCCGCGACTTAGTGCGGATGGTCAATGGGGTGCACGATTTGAATACCGTCATCTATCGCCGGATAGCTATCTTCACGGAACATGGACCGATGGCTATACATTAAATAAGTTATCGTTGGGCGATCCTATGGGGCCTGGCGCAGATGGCTATTATTTAACTTTTTATTGGCGACCATTTCCTAGATTAATCATGCGAGTTTCAGGGGCCTATGAATCATTTGATTCATCGCACTATATTGTTGAGTCCAAGTCAGGTACTAGCATCGATCGCATCTTTTTGGATCAAGAAAGAACGCATGAAAATCACTATCGTATTGAAGGTAAGGTAGGGCTGGAAGGTAAAGGACGTCTTGCCTTAAGAGTGCATCTTGGCTTTGAGCATGTAAGCAATCGTGAATTTGTACAGGGTAATACCGCCAATCATATATATGCGGGGCTTGGTATGCGTATATCAATGGATGATATATTTCCTGTAAAAAAATAGAAATAGCATTTGTTGGTTTTTCATGTTCATGATATAGTTTTGACGTTTCAAATAGCATTGGTATATTGAGTGAAAGGGATATATGCCCGATTCAGCACGCAGCGAATTATTATCAATTCAGAAGAAATTATGGCGACATAACAAATCCATTATTGACTCATCTGTATCTGTCAATGAATCCGGATTTGCACGTTATGAACGTACCTATATGCGTGCGGTGTGTGATTATGATATCGTGTCCAACCACCATGAAATGCTGGCCAGTGTGAAACAGGCCGATATTATCTATGTAGGAGATTATCATACATGCAATCAATCCCAGCGTTCATTTTTGCGTATTTTAAAGGCATGTATTAAGCAGAAGCGAGCAATAATTGTGGGAATGGAATTATTGCATGAAAAATATCAAAAGGATTTGGATAAGTATTTATTAGGAAAAATTTCTGAGCGAACATTTATTTCTCGTGTGAAATTAAAAGAACATTGGGTATTTGATCTATGGAATAATTTTAAGCCAATATTTGATTTTTGTAAGTATCATGACATTCCTGTAAGGGCCATTGATGCAGCTGCTCAAGGTGCAGATGTGCGAACGCGCGATGATGCCACTGCAACGCTTTTGGCTGATATAAAGGTAGACTACCCAGACCATCAATTATTTTGCTTTATTGGGGATTTGCATATTGCACCCTCGCATCTACCCAAAAAAGTCACTCAGGCATTAAAGAAACAGCATGTTGCCTGTGAATCATTGATGTTATATCAGAATAGTGAGTCTATTTATTGGAAGTTGGCTGAGGAGAAAATTGAAAATTTTGCGGAAATTGTAAAATTAGCGGATGGCAATTTTTGCCGTATGCATACACCGCCTGTTATTGAGCAGAGTTCCTATTTAAACTGGCTTGAGCATGAAGAGGGTGAAATTGATTTTGTGGATGCCAAAGCGCAATTTTTGGAATTGGTTGATCAAATTACTCACTTTCTGCGGCTGGATGTGTCTGATCAAAAAAATATGGTCGAAGTTTTTACAACAGGTGACTTAAGTTTTCTTGATTATTTATGCGAGCATGGATTTAATCAGCCTGATATTGATATTATTAAGAATCAGATTTTGGCAAGTGAAAGCTATTATATTTCCAAGGCAAAGATTGTATATTTAGCAAATTTATCCATTAATCATGCTGCTGAGGAAGCCTCACATTTTATTAAGCACCTGTGTTCGGGCGATGAAGAGGCTAGAGATTTTGTAGATGCGTTCTATGCAAATATTCTCCATGAAGCATTGGGTTTCTTTGGTTCAAAAATTATCAATCACAAACGAAAATGCGCACACTTGACTGATTTGAATCAACTCTTGGACTATCTGGATAGTATAGAGGTGCCAGATACTCGCATGTTGGAATATGAAACCGCATGTGCAGTTACAGAATATTTGCGAATGGAGAAAAAGAACCATTATCTTTCCTATAGTGATATGTTGCATATGCCTATGGAGCTATTTGTATCCATTACCCATGCCATGGGATATATGTTGGGTGATAAGATGTTTTATGGCTTGCTCAAACATCGAATTAGTAAAAAGGATATTCGAGAGCTTTACCTTAATCCTTGGCGTCAGGAAGGTGATTCCTTACGTATATATAAGCGACTTCGACGACGAGTAGGCTCAATTCGAGTGCCAAAGCGCATGTAAGGTATATCTAAGTTGCTCTACGCACCTTTAGGGCTATGATAATCCGATAATAAATAATAGATTCCCAATAGTAATGGATTAAAGAGGACTTGATGGCCGATTCCAGCCAGGAAAAAACAGAAGAAGCAACTCCCAAACGCCTGAGAGAATCTCGGAAAAAGGGGCAGGTTGCTAAATCAAAGGATTTAAATACAGTTGTTATTCTGATCATTGCATTTGTTGTGCTAATATTTATGAAAGGATATATTGGTAGCTATTTTAAAGGTATTATGGTCAGTAATTTCACAGTAGCTGTGTCACCGGATTTAAATTTAGCACAATTATTTGTTCAGATTAAGCAAAGTGCGTATGTATTTGCCAAATTAATCGCCCCCTTTGGTTTGATTATTGTATTTGTAGCTGTTGCTATTGGTTTTTTTCAAATTGGTCCAATATTTTCTGCAGATCCAATGAAACCACAGATGAAGCGTTTGAATGCCATCGATAATCTAAAAAACATGTTTAAAATGACGACAGTTGTGGAGTTATTAAAAAATATCGCAAAAATTAGCGTAATATTCTTACTGGCCTATTTGGTTGTCAAAGGTAGTTTGCGCGATGTGGTATCGACTGTACTTGCAACGCCTGATCAATCGCTTCAGTTAGCAGCTCGTTTGATTACCGAATTTTTATCCAAGGTATTTGTTGTGTTTATTTTCATTGCTTTGATTGATTTAGCGGTGCAACGTTGGAATTATAAAAAAAATATGCGCATGTCTAAGGATGAGGTAAAGCGTGAATATAAACAGGATGAAGGAGATCCTCAAATTAAAGGGCAGCGTAAACAATTACACCGTGAGCTCGCTATGGGTGATACGCAAGGAGCTGTAAAGTCGGCAGATGCAGTAATTACTAATCCTACAGAGGTGGCAGTAGTCATTAAATACAATGATGCGGACATGGCGGCTCCTGAAATAATTGCCAAGGGTCAGCGTTTATATGCGCAGACCATTCGTGAAATGGCCCAGGAATTTAATGTGCCGATTATTGAAAATGTACCATTGGCATGGGCATTGATGGAGCTTGATATAGGTGATGAGGTTCCAGAAGAACTCTATGCCACAGTGGCTGAGATTTTGATGTATGTGTATCGATTGCGCGAGTCTAATGAGTTGAGGAATTCTTAATTATGCCTTTCATTGGAAAGTAATTGGTTGGTGCAATACTCTTTACTTTGACCAATGCATTATTTTTCTTTTGAAATAATATAATTTCCTGAAATCGATTACTGCCTCCCATGGGAGCCATAATAAATCCATTTTCTTTGACTTGTTCGATTAGTGGCTGTGGAATTTGGCTGGGGCTGCAAAGTAAGATAATTTTATCAAAAGGCGCATTTTCTTTCCAGCCTAAGAAACCGTCGCCAGCTTTTATTGTAATATTTTCATAACCCAAAAATTGAGTTTTATTTTTAGCAAATTTAGCAATTTCAGGTACAATTTCAATGGAATACACCTGTTTGGCAATCAGGCTCAGCAATGATGTGAAGTAACCGGAGCCTGTACCAATTTCAAGTACGCGGTCTGAACTTTGAACATTAAGCGCTTGAAGCATTAATGCATTTTCATAGGCCCTGTCTAATGTTTCACCATTGATAATAGGGACTTCAATATCAAGGTATGCACTATCCTTATATTTGGGTAAAACAAATAATTCTCTAGGAACTTCTAAAAACGCATTGATAATAGACTCATTTGTAATACCGCGCTGAGTAATTTGCTGTTCTACCATGTTTTGGCGGTTATTAGCGGAGGATTGGGTGTGATTTGTGCAGGAACTAGAGACTAAAAACAAGGGTGCGAATATGAGGATAGGCAATATAGTTTTGATTATGTTCATATTCGCATTATAATGGATTTGATTAAAAATGATAAGCAATATTTGTCATCATTGAAAATGGGAAAATCGCTGTGCCATTATTGCTGCCACTGGTTGCATCGATGAGTCCGATGGAGCGAAATACAGCGCTCATGCCTAAAGATAGTCGTTCCGTGATATAAAAATCAGCACCAAGGCCTAAGTTAGCACCAATGCCAACGGCGGTTGTGCCATTGCTTTGAGTGCCTTCAGTAATGGCATATACGCCCATACCAATGGATGCATAGGGATCCCATCGAGAGGGCTCTGATAAAATATAAAATTTTAAATCAAATGTGGGGATGCCTAAAAATTCGATGCCATTGTCACCATCTGATATGCCTGAGCCATCTTCTGTGCTAACGATAATGCCAAATTGAGTAGAAAATTGTGGCGACCATCGATAGTCAAAATACACAATACCACCAATACCGGGGTCTAGCTCTGGTTTGGCATCTACAATGAAAATATTACCCACAGGACCTAGGCCTACGGAAAAATTGCCACTGGCATTATTGGCCATGGCAGATGATGTCATGGTGATGCATACAATAAAAAATGCAATTATATGTCGTGTCATTGTGAAAATCTCCTATTATATAGTTAATTGAATGGAAAATATGCCCTATTTTCCTGCCTGAAACATTCATCTGTATGAGATTAAACGTCAATAGATTTTTGCATATTTATAAAAAATTAAATGGTGTTATCCCTAGATCCCGGATCAACACCGCCTCGGGGATGACAATTAAACTATATGGCGATGACAGAAGGTGCCTGTCATGCTCCTAGTGCATGCACTCGGGCATCCATACGATTTC
>CAYZSU010000040.1:0-21283 GCA_964480565.1 uncultured Myxococcales bacterium
CAAGCATCAAACTGAGGATTTTCTCCCTAGTTTTCTCCCTAGTTTTCTCCCTAGTTTCCTCCGAAGTTTCTTCCCGTTCATTATCTTCAGTTTCAGCAAAAGGAAACTCAATCCACAATCCCGTTGATTCATAGCGCAGCTTTGGCAATGGAGTCTTAGCCAATTTACAAGCCTCAAAAATTCGTTCAATCCCACGTCCCCAAGTTTCAATTTGACCAGCCCTAAAAAAGGCATTGGCAATATCGGGATTAAAGGGGTGGGAAGAATGTTTTTTCTTTAATTTGCTAACTGTCCAAGTGGCTGGTAGCTCACCGGTATTCCAGATCATCAATTTATCTGCATAAACACTGATTTGGATTGGCGAACCTGATGAGTAATCCTTGTGAATTAAGGCATTCAAGACGGCTTCACGCAGAGCGTTTTCTGGAACAGGTAGTGTTTCAACGCGTAAGGTTCCTTGGTAACTAATTCCAGCTTTAAGATATTTAGTGGCAAGGAGATCGATTGTTTTTTCGTTTTGTGAAAAAAGATCTCCGTGGATTTCGTCATGATAAAGAAGGTCTGCATTGGTTCTAAAAAAACCAATTTTAACAAAAGCACCTGTAAAAAACTTTTCAGGATCAGGGTGAAATAAAAGTGCGGCAGCTCGTTTTAAGTATTTGCCATCAACTAAATGAAGTTTATCTAATAGGCCTGGAGTCGATTCTTTGAGAATGGTCGGATCAAGCCGCCCACTGTGTTTGGCGAGTTTTCGAAACGCACAAATAGCCGGTTTAGAAAGCTTTCTTACTGTGACGGTTGGTTGGGGGGCGCCATCCCAATGTTTGCCTTGTTTGCGCAAAAGAAACTGATCTAAAGCTGACCCTTTAAGCTTTTGATTGGTGCTACCGCTGCGATAATAATATTCGCCTTTGTGGCTGATTGGGTTTGGGTAGGCTTGGACTGCAATTTCTAGATATTCTTTAGAAGCTGATTTTCGTAAATTAACATCAACCATCACACCTAGTAAATCTCGTGCTTTATTTGGTAGGAGCTCTAAAAGGTTTTTGGCATTTTTAATTCCTACAACTTTACCATCATCATTTTTACCAATTGTGAGTTTTCCACCTTCTGCATTGGCAAAGCCGCATATCCACTTAAGGTGCTCATCCCGCCAGGATTCTTTCCATTCTGTTTTTTGGCTTTCTTTTGTCATTTTTATGCAATCAATTTTATTTAGATTTCTTTTCTTTAATTCTTTTAAGCTGAGCATTCAGTCTATTCATGTCAAAAAATGCAGGATCAAAGTCTTCCTCTAGCCACTCTATAATATTTTTACGGTCTGGGTGTTTTTTGTCCTGCAAAGCCTCTAAAGCGGGGATTCCACCACAATCTTCGGGTGGAGCTTGATTCTCACCAGCAATGCAAACCGGGAACGTAATATTTTTATTGTTATCAGCCCATTGTTCAAAAGCAATTTCATGTTCCCAACTATCTCCAAAATCATAGGTGTAATTGGCTTTTTGCTTGGGTCTCTCAAAATATATTGCAAGCGGTATGCGGTCACTGATTTTTTCTCCTCGAAAAGCTTTGCCAGCATTAAATTCATGCATGTGAGCTTCATCCCAATCAAAAAGCACTTGAATCACTTTGTGTAAATCTTTGAAAGAAAATGTGGTAGGCACTAAAACCTGTCTCCAAATCACTGGGTCTGAATAATTAAGCGAAATCTTAAATTGGTACATTTTATTCATGGTGCTCCCTTTATATGCTTAGACTGTTTTTTAGGCGACTGCATCACCAGCTTTAAAAGAGCTTCCAAATCCTCACGCTTATACAACCGATACCCATTAACTGGGTGTCGATGTGTTTTGATCTGGCCGCGTCTTTCCCAATTTCGAAGAGTGCCCGGTGATACGCCTAGAAATTGAGCCGCCTCTTTGATCAGCATATAGTCTTGCAGATTATCCATAAGTTTTGTGACATTAGAATAGTTTTTTATCCCTGTCAAAGGTTGATAAAGCCTTTAAAAATCTGAGAAGTAATAGGTTTTGAAATTAAGATTTTTCATATTTTTTAAATAAATTTTATCATTAAAAATTAAAGGTTTAACTCGATCTTAGCCTATTTTCCATCTGAAAAGTGTCCTCCAGTTTACGTTCAAAGCATATTTATAGGTAGTGGTTGAATTTTTGCCACGGTGAGTTGGAAATATGTGATGGAAATTTGTGAAATAAACATTCAGTTCATCAAGTCTGTAAAAAGGTTAGAATCGGCGCAAATTCCCGAAAACAAAAAACGGATGACTCAATTAAGAACCAGCCGTTTTACTTTCACTTGGCGGGTCATCGTGGACAACGTTAGAACTTGGGTTCAGTTTGCGAGTGGGATGGTTTGTGTTCCTGATTTGAGAAGGGCGTGAAACCTCAACATAATACTGTTCACATTTCTTTAGATGTGGAAAACCTATAGTGATCGAGTTAGTCAAACAGTAACCAAGCGTAAATAAGAAGCTTTACAGTAGATTAGTGTCATTGCGAAGCAGATATAGTCTTGTGAAGAAATCCATCTTATTTTTTCTGGATTGCTTCGCTGACCTTCGGCCATCTCGCAATGACGTTGTTTTGCTAAGGCATTATTCATTTTGGAATGTGATGGAAATTTGTGAAATAAATATTCAGCTCATCAAGTCTGTAAAAAGGTTAGAACCGGCGCGGCAAAATGCCCCGAAAATAAAAAACGGATGACTCAATTAAGAATCATCCGTTCTATTTTGCGGAGGAGGTGGGATTCGAACCCACGGTACCGTTAAGTACACACGCGTTCCAGGCGAGCCAGATAAACCACTCCTGCACCCCTCCATTTGTGAATGAGAAATTAATCATATTTTTTTTTGTACCGCAAGAAAAATCGCCCTTAAAAAAACAATGACCTTATTCTCAAAATAAACACCCATTTTCTAAACAGTTATCCCCTTTGCATGATGCAAAAAAAAACGCCCCGGCATTTGCCAGGGCGTTCAATTTA
This sequence comes from uncultured Myxococcales bacterium, assembly GCA_964480565.1. Taxonomy (GTDB): domain Bacteria; phylum UBA10199; class UBA10199; order 2-02-FULL-44-16; family JAAZCA01; genus CAYZSU01. The sequence continues at coordinate 3,007 of CAYZSU010000040.1, forward strand.
ACAGTTTCTATGTATTCAATTTAGAAGTCATAGACAAAGCCAGCAACTAAACCGTATGTATAACGTTTTGTGCCTGCTTTGGTAATATCAAAACGACCTTCCATTTTGAATTTTGCACCATCAGCAATGCTGTATGCACCTGCTAATGCCAATTGATGTACGCTTTGTCCATCAGCACCGGTGAGGTTCATATTTAGAGTATTTGCTTCTGCTGCCGCTACTGCAGTAGAAATAGCAGTTGAGCTTAGATCATATTGCTTGGCATAGGCATATTTCAATGTGCCATCCCATACATCACTGAATACATAATGCATATTGAGTAAACCAGCTAAGTATTCACTATTGCTACCACCATTTGCATTGTCACGACGGAAAAGAATTTCCATGCCCAAAGCAAAGGATTCGGTCAACCATACATTGGCATCCACATCAGCACCAAATGTGAAATGCTTGTTGGATGTTCCTGTTTCTGGCCCAAAGAAAGGAGACACGCCAATGGTGCTTTCCATTCCTTCTTCACCCCAATTAAAGCCTAAACGAGCACCCATGGATGGGATATCTGCTCCATCTGTTAAACGAGCGGCTGCATCTTGTGTCAATGAATTGACCACATAGAAATGCAAGTCAACGAGATCGCTGAATGCATAGTACAACTTCATACCAGTCGTGCTTACAGGACGTAGACCTGCGCCCAATACGGACATGGACATTGTATCGTTCATGCTTACGTCAACGGATTCTAAGCCCATTGGTGTATTAAAACGACCGAGCAATAATTCCAATCCATTACCCACTGGAATATTGGCTGTAGCATAAGCTTGTTCCAAACCAACGTTCACTGGTGTTCCATAACCGAATTCGAGATCTGCACGAAGTCGGATATTTTCACCCAATGATTTGGTGATGTCTAATTCAACTTCATCTACGAAAAAGCTCATGTGATCATTTTTTGCTGTTGTGGCAGCGCCTACATAGCGACCCATAGGACCGGCATATGTGGTGTAATCACCGTTATTTACTGCATAGGCTAATGCATTGTTGCCTTCATGCTGATAACCCATTCCTGTCACGATGTGACCGGACATTTCAAAACCACCTGCAACTGATTCATTTGCTTGGACACTGGCTGTCATTAATGCAGCCACTGCGATCGCAAGCATTGTAAAATATAATTTTCTCATAATAATTCTCTCCTTAGAATAAAAATGCTTTTTTCTCGCGCGCCCTACTAAAGGCGCAATACGTTAATGTCTGTTATATGGATGGTCATGTGCGTGGAGAGTTCCACCTCCTTTCCTGACCGGACTTCCAATAAAATTTAAAAAGTTTTTTTATACCATCTATTATATCGATGGTCTTCATTATTTAATTGTCAAATATCAAATTTCGAAGCATCCTATTAAACACTTATGTAATTGAAGTCAAGCGATGTGTGATTGAATATCCCATCTACAATTAAAACTATTATTACAATCTCTTCGACTTAAGACAACAGTAAAGAAACACATTATATCCTGCAAGCAAAAACATTGGAATCCAACTGTTTTTTTAAAAAAATATTTTTATTACTACTTTTATTACTTTTTCACTTGACTCTTTATTTTCTTACCCGTTACCGTACTGTTTCATGAATACACAAAAAAAACCCACACATATTTTAATTGTAGATGATGAAAAAGAAATCCATACACTTCTTAATGCGCTGCTAACCAAAGAAGGATACAGTGTAGCGGATGCATACAATGCCAGCGATGCGCTTGAATTGATTAATCAGCATCGGCCGAAATTGATTTTACTAGATATTATGATGCCTGTGACTTCAGGTATTGAACTGTGCAATCAATTAAAATCAAATCCCGCAACCAAAGATATTTTAATTATTATTCTTTCTGCACGCGATGAACAATCGGATCGCATTGAGGGACTGGCTCATGGCGCAGATGATTATGTGCCAAAGCCATTTCATTTACGTTCTTTAATTCGAAAAATTGATTTCATGTTAAACAAACAAGTTGTCGATGAATTTGAAGAGAGCATTGGTCGATCTAGCAAATAGTGGGATTACCCTTTGGAATAGGTGCTTTGAGAGGGTCCATAGTAGAGTCTCAATGTGTATTGAAATAACGTCGTCGTATACCAAACATCAATAAAATTAAACATAGAACAAAAGCGCAATCATTATAATGATACGTATGCTGATCAATCAACTGGCAGGATCCACTTGTACTCATACTGGAAACACGCTCAACATTATTATTTTCTTGAACCTGTTCATTTTCATCTATGACACCTGGTGTGATTTCCAAATAATCCAGGCCAATTTCAATGCTTTTCATTACATCCAATTTTCCATAGCCCCATAAATTATTTGGCACCTCAGTTGTATGATCATCCGCATAGGCCGCTTGCGTAATAATAGTTTTAATATCACTCGCTGACAAATCAGGGTGAAGTTCAAACAGTAATGCGACTGTCCCAGATACAAATGGTGCTGCCATACTTGTTCCTGCATGATACATATGCTGATGATCCCTAGTAATCAATGTATTTGCAACAGCGCTTGCCTGCGATGACAATGACGATGCAATAATACCACCTGGCGCAGCAATCTCTGGCTTAATCCCTGTATAACTTGCATCAGCGCTAGGTCCATGACTGGCATAGGGCAACAATGTATCCAATGTAAATTCAACCTGACAGCAATTTTCTTCCAAACTCGTCCATGTATTTTGAGAGGTATATCCAGTCACTGCAATAATATTTGGCGAAGTGGCGGGAATAGCAATGCTCATTTTTTTATCACCAACCTGATAGGTCCATTCCAATCCCTGATCCCCTGTTATTGTGGTAAATTGAATTGTATTAGGAGGATCACTTGGAAATAGCCATGCATTAAACTCACCATTGCCAGACACAATCAAATCAAAGCTATACTCATAGGGATGAATTAACTCTGGATCCACAATCATCATAATTCCGGCATGAAATTTATTATTTTGAACGGATGGCGTCTCGGCATAATGAATAATAATTTCTACAGCACCATTTAAAAATATATAGGACTGAATATCCCCTGGGCTGGCAAAATCAGTTTTCTCAATAAGTGACTGCACACTGGGCTCATGCATATACATCGCCAATGCAATGTCGATCTCACTTTTTTCATCTGCCCAAATATCCATATAATAGATATCATCCAATGACTGATGGTTGATTTTAAAGTTTGTGGCCATCATGCCATCCACTTGAAATCCAGTATGAATACCACTGCTTTTTTCATCTGCATGATGTTCATTTCCTGCAGCTGCAACAATGGCACGCCCAGGAGATTCCTGGACTAAATTACTCAAACACATTTCAAATAATGATGTCCCATCATGCGCGCCAATATGCGTGCCCAAGCTTAAATTTATCACTGCCGGTCGATTCAACTCTTTGGCTTTGGAAAAAATATAAAATGCCGCATCACAAATATTGGTTGAAAATGCGGGATAAATCATTCCTGAACGAATTTCCACCACAGGATTATAACGCACTATAATGATATCCGATTCTGGCGCAACCCCTGTGTATTCCGGATCATTGCTGGCAGCAATGCCCGTTACATGCGTGCCATGACCATTGGTATCCTGAAACGTACATTGATTATCATCTATATCCGCTGCATCGCATTCATTGCCATAACTATTTTCAACCTCATCTGGCCCATGGCCATCGCCTGTTTGATCCCATAAGTATAATATCCGTGTACTGCCATCCTCATTTTGAAAATCCGTATGAGTAATATCTGCTCCTGTATCAATAACACCGATAATTACATTTTTACCTGTATAGGCGCTTGGCAATTGCTGACCTAAGTGCACGCTATCGCCATTAATTTCTGTTAGAGCTGGATTTGCATATATAGATATTGGCGTATCCCCTTCAATATGAATAGTCTGAGCATCATTTGCTAATATATTTATCGCATCGGATGGCAATGTAGCTGTGAGTATATCTGATGTAGACATATGAATACGCCCATCTAAATCACTAATGAGCGACTTTGTATGATTTATATCATGTGTACGTACTAACACGCGATGCCAGGAAATATCTGTAGCTGCTGTCAGGTTTTTCCCCACAGAAATTACAGGTAAATTCATTTGTAAGAATGGATCAATAGAAGCAAATGCATGTGACCAGTAGCTCACTAGCACGCTAAGCACGACAAGTATTTTTAAAATTAACTTTTTTTTCACGGCACCCCCATACCTGAAAAAAACACTATTATTCAATACTAGTATTATCGTCATTTTTTTAATTTTGTTGCGTTGTTTTTTATTTTATTATTTTCTTTAATAATATCATAATGATACAGGCTATTTATTTGAAGATAGTAATCGCATTCATCGTAATACTATGGAATTGCCCGTATAAATAACAACAATGGGTATTTGTGGAAAATTCCTACTTCAACCCACAATGACCACCTGCACAGCAACTACTAGGCACACCGCAAGACCCTGCCATATCACAGCCAGAAGAAGGCCCTTTAATACTTGTATTGACAGTGGATATGAGTTTTTCAAGCGCATCCGCACCGCATTTGGGACACACTTCCTTGGAATTACGGTTTAATTGTAGGATTTCGCTCACTTCATTGCACTTGCGACATTGATATTCATAAATAGGCATAGTTTTAAGCTCCTTTAATAAAGGACACCTATCATTATATTAGATAAACAGCAATGGGAGTGAACTGTCTCAAAATGACTTATGAGCAATTATCTATGCATGAAATGCCGCAGGTAACAATTCCGACAAAGTAGTCTCGATGAATTTTCCACGTGTATTGGCCATAATTATCGACAGCTTTGGTGCAGTTTCAGACAATACTTGCCGACAAATACCACATGGCGATATGGGTTCCTTATGATTGGCTATCACTGCCAAACGCCGAAATCGTTTCATGCCTTCTGACAAAGCTTTATACAATGCCACACGCTCTGCACAGATAATCATGCATGCGGTTTCAATATTACATCCAGTAATAATGTCGCCATCCATGGTTTCTAGTGCAGCCCCCACCTTAAACCCAGATAATACTGGTCGTGATTTATTGCGCGCAAGTCTGGCATAGGCAATGAGTTCCTGATTACTGATATATACTTTTGTTTTTTTTGTTTGTGTCATATATGCAGTATAACATTTTTTCTCATCCAATCAAGGGGTTGTTGAAAAACGCCCATCTTCTGTGTTTCCCGCTACACTCGCAATCCTCACGTACTCGCATGTACGCTCCGGTTACGAGTTTGCGGGAGGCCTTGAATCTGGACATTTTTGAACAACCCCACAAATTGCTATTTTTCACCAGTCCCATCAAGGGCAACCCAGTCAATCAAAAATCACTAGATTTTAATTTGCGCATCCCCTAGTTTTTTGCTAACTGAACCACACAAAATATGGAGCATCAATGACATTATCATTAAAACAGTTATTGACTGACCATCAGGGCAGTCAGCATGATTTATACGCGGATCAAATCAATCCCCAGCTCGTGCGCGTATTACGCACAATTGGTTTTGATAAAAACTATGTGCGCGGTCACGGTGCACTTTTATATGATGCAGATAATAATGATTACCTGGATTTATTATCCGGATATGGTGTTTTTGCGCTTGGCAGATCTCACCCAGAAATCCGACAAGTACTGCATGAGGCCTTGGATATTGATTATCCCAATATGATTCAAATGGATGCACCATTAATTGCCGGGCTTTTAGCAAAGAAACTAACCCGTTTAATGCCCGATCCAATTGATACCGTATTTTTTACCAACTCCGGTGCAGAAGCCAATGAAGCAGCGATTAAATTTGCCAAAAAATCCACCGGTCGCAATCGCATTGTTTATTGGGATCATGCGTTTCATGGCCTTACCAATGGCGCATTATCATTAAATGGTGGCACTGATTTTAAACGCGACTTTGGTCCATTATTGCCAGAGTGCACCATGATACCCATGGGTGATATCGATGCATTAAAAAAAGAATTGGAAACATCTGACGTGGCTGCATTTATATGTGAGCCTATTCAAGGCAAAGGTGTCTATTATGCAGAAACTCAATTTTATCAAGAGGCTCAGCGCTTATGCCGAAAATACGGCACATTGCTAATTTGTGATGAAGTGCAAAGCGGGCTATGCCGCACAGGAAAAATGTTTGCTTATGAACACTTTGGCATTGAGCCAGACATGATATGCATTGCAAAAGCCCTATCCGGGGGATTTATCCCCATTGGTGCATTATGTTATAGTAAAAAAATATATCATAAAGTGTATAAAAATATGGAAGAATGCGTAGTTCATTCCAATACATTTGGCAGAAATATTATGGCATGTGCGGCCGGACTCGCAACATTGGAAATAATGGAACGCGATCGACTTGCAGATAATGCACGAATCATGGGACAAAAAATAATGGATGGATTAACATCCCTTGTTGATAAATATGAAATGCTAAGCGATATACGCGGCAAAGGATTAATGATTGGCATTGAATTCTGTGAGCCAAAATCATTGCGATTAAAAACAGGATGGAAACTCATTCATGCATTAAACGCTGGCCTATTTAGCCAAATGATTATCATTCCACTCATGACAGATCATCGTATCCTTACGCAAGTCGCTGGACATAATATGGATATCATTAAATTGTTACCACCCTTGATTATCGACGATACCCATGTCAATCGATTTTTAAATGCATTTGAGGATGTAGTTAAACAATGCCATCGATTTCCTGGCACTGCCTGGCAAGTGGGCAAAGACCTTGCCAAAGCTGCCATAAAAAACAGATAATTTGAGAACCGTCCCGTAAAATGAATTCCTACCGTTATGAATCGATGCACCATGACATTATTTAAAAATACATATTTTAAGCGATTATGCCACATTCCATTGATTATTCTGTTCTTTATTAGTTTTCACACATTAAATACACATGCACAGGATGTAACAACTCCATTGGATTTAAACCATCCAATATATCATCATGACATCAGTATATTTGCAGGCAATTACTTAGGGGATGAATGGCGAAGCACATGGGATACCGGCATACAGTATTCGTTCTTTTTTTCCAAATATATGGGTGTAGGCATATCCTATCTATATAGCCCAATAAATGTAGACACTCATAGCCAATTTGGACAATCCATTACAAGCAAACACACTCATACGATCATTGGCAAAGCAGTTTTTGCAAACCCCTGTGCATTTCAGGCAGGTCAAAAACAAATTCATTGCAAGCTAATAGGTTCAATTGGCGCAGGCCGCATGCATATCAATCACACCTGGCAGTTAAGCATTGAAATTGGTGGTGGCATGCTCATTTATCTATCAAAGCCATCCACTGCCAAACCTCACATTGCCTTGCGATTTGATGTGAACACAATAATCCATCGCACACCATACCCTGGGAATGATCATTGGAATAGCGATATAGTTACGAATATTGGCATTGCTTTTTTACTGCCTTGAAAATTGCTCATAAAACCTATATAATTATATTTGCAACTAATCTTTAAACTCGTATACACGCTCCAATTATGGGTTTACGGGAGTCTTGAGTCTGGGTATTTTTGGAAAAATTTCTACTTTGATTTTGGCTGAAAATCAAATACCACCGCAATGAAATTATCTGCGTCTGTTGGAACTGTAATTGTCTGACATTGTTCACTTAGCTCTTTATAAATACTTTCATTATATGCGGATAATTCTACGAGCATTGCACAAATCGACATACTTGAATTGGCCACAGCAGAAATATTGCTCAACTCAAATGGCCCAAATGACGACAGGATAATTGGATCCATAGGAGCTATTCTATTGCTTGGATATATCATAATTGACACAGCCATATCGTCTGTATTCATCGTTGTGGCAGGCTTGATAGTTCCAGAAATAGAAAATTCCGTATAATCCAAATCAGGTGATCGCAACATGGCATCGGTTAAATCATAGCTGGGTTGTGAGGTACATGCACAGAGAAAAATAACTGACGCAATAACAATACATGCCTGCAAATATTTTTTCGACCAAATATATAATAGTTTCATAACATCCATCCTGGACAAAATCATTTATTTTACTTAATATAATGAACGTACATAAATCAATAGTATCAGTAGATTATCGATACATCAAGTCATAGGGAGAAAATATGCCAGCAAAAAAATTAACGCATACACATGTCCGATGGACGCCAAGTAAATCAATTGAAAAACTAGTCAAGTCACCAAAATCAATTGCACCCACGCAGGCCATTATTGGGCAAAAACGTGCTGTAGAAGCATTGAATTTAGGACTTCATTTATATCAACCCGGATACAATATTTTTGTAGCTGGTATGGCAGGAAGTGGCCGAACAACAACTATCCGCCGTGCATTATCGCATTTAAAACCAAGCAATAAATTGGCCCCAGATCGATGCTATGTGTATAATTTTGTGGAACCATCCCAGCCATTATTGCTCAACTTTGAACGTGGCAAAGGAAAAGCATTTACAAATGACATGAAGGAATTGGTCAATATTTTAAGAAAAGAAATTCCAAAAACAATTGAATCCCCTCATATACAGCGGGAACGTGAATTAATTGTGGACCGATATCAGCGGGATGAAAAGAAAATGTTTGAAGAATTTGCAGGGGGCTTAAAAAAACAAGGATTTGCATTAATTCAAGTCCAAGAAGGCGGCTATGTATCGCCCACTGTTTTTCCAATCATTGGTAAAGAAGCGGTATCCATCGACTACCTCGATACATTGGTACGCGAAGAAAAGATTACAGAAGATGAACGCGATGAAAAAATAAAACGCCATAAGGAATTGTCCGTGCAATTAAAGCGTGTATTAATCAATGCCAGAAATTTAGGCCGTGATATGCATAAAGCGCTGGATCGTTTAATACAGCGATCTGCATCTGTTGTTCTGGATAGCACTATGGACGATCTTCAAACCCGCTATCCCGATAAAAAAGTACGAAAATACTTATTGCGTGCTAAAAGCCATATCTTAGAAAACATTGAAAGTTTCTCTGATAAAAAACAGGAAACACCCGGATTAATGGGTAATTCTGAAGGTGGCGGTGAAGGCATGATCATTCTTGGTGGTGCAGGATCACAAAAGCAAGAGGATCCCTTTTGGTATTATGAAGTGAATTTACTTTTTGATTCCAGCAATGAAACAACAACTGATGAAAAAATGCCAATTATCGAAGAAAGCAATCCCAGCTATACCAATTTATTTGGCGCCATCGAATACAATTATGCACATGGTGGTTTTTGGAGCACAGACTTTAGACATATAAAAGCAGGCTCTTTGCTCAAAGCAGATGGTGGTTATTTAATCATCAATGCCATTGATGTACTTCGCAGACCAATGGTATGGGATCAATTAAAGCGCATACTTCGCACTGAGAAACTAGTCATTCAACAACCAGAAAGCCATTATCAAATTGCACCATTAACAATAAAACCAGAACCCATAGATCTCAACATTAAAGTAATTATGATTGGGTCTGAATGGATGTATCACGTACTATTCCAATATGAAGAGGATTTTGCAAAAACATTTAAAGTATTAGCTGACTTTGGCTCAAGCATGCCATTATCCACAGAAGCAGCCAAACAATATTTATCCGTGCTTAAAGCCGTCGGTGAACGCGGCAATATTCGTGAGTTTTCATCCGATGGTTTAGTCGCACTTTTGGAATACGGTATTGAAGATGCAGGTCAGCAAGACCGCATTTCTACAAAGTTTGCCTATATTACAGATATTTTGCGCGAAGCGGATTACTGGGCCATGCAGGATAAATCCAATCGTATTGATCGAAAACATGTGCGCAAAGCACTGGATGCAAAAAACGATCGACATGGCCTCACTGAAGAGCATATTCAACGCATGATCGACGATGGAATATTATTGATCGATTGTAAGGGAAAACGCGTAGGTCAAATCAATGGCTTATCCGTATATTCCATGGGGCATACCTCATTTGGCAAACCATCGCGCCTAACCGTCACCACCTCCATCGGCAATAGCGGCATCGTCAATATTGAACGTGAAGCCAAACTATCTGGTCCCATCCATGATAAAGGCGTATTAGTATTATCTGGATTTTTACGTCATAAATATGCCCAGAAAGCCACTCTCAACCTCAATGCATCTATCTGCTTTGAACAAAACTACGGCGGAGTAGATGGTGATAGCGCCTCATCCACGGAAATCTACGCCTTATTATCCGCAATATCTGGATTGCCGATCAATCAACAAATTGCAGTCACTGGCTCTGTGAATCAATTCGGTGACATTCAACCCATTGGCGGTGCCAATGAAAAAATCGCTGGATTTTTTGATGTTTGTAAAGCCAAGCGGTTAACAGGTTCGCAAGGTGTGATTATCCCAGTACAAAATGAACGCCACTTAATGCTTCGCCCAGATATTGTAGACGCAATAAAAGCGGGTAAGTTTCATATCTATTCTGTAAAAACTATTGATGAAGGATTGGAATTACTACTTGGTAAAACTGCTGGTAAACCCAATAAAAACGGAAATTACCCAAAGGATAGCATTCATGGCATTGTTATCGCACGCTTAGAGGAAATGACTCAATTGCTTCATCAAGAAGAGGATGAAGAGGATGAAAAAAGTACGGACAAAAAAGATAGCAAGAAAAAAGACTCAAAAAAAGTCACTAAAAAGAAAAAAGTAGTACGTAAGAAAAAAAAATAATAGAACTGATCACAAAATAGATAGCTATGGGGTTGTTCCAACGAGCAACCCCATATTAATAAGGAGTTTCACATGGATGACTGCACATTACATTTACTAAAGTCTGTATTGTCACTTCCCACAACCAGCTTTCATGAAGTGGCTGTGAGTACATTTATTACCCATTATGCGATGGGAATTGGTTTGGAAGCTAGCGCAGATACAGCAGGAAATATTTGGATTGACTATGGTCCAAAAAATAAAGCGCCGATTTATATAACTGCTCACATGGATCATCCTGGGTTTGAAATTATCGAAGCCAGGGGACGGCTTGGCAAAGCCGTGCTATATGGTGGTGTAAAGCATGAAACATTTGTAAAATCAGATGTGATTGTCCACAGTGAACATGAGCCAATTCCCGCCAAAATTGGCAGCAATGTATTGCCTGACCACTATTTCAATAAACCTGTATTTTCCATTAAAGCAGATGCGCCCATTGCGATAGGTGACTTTGGACATTTTAATTTACCCGATGTAAAAATATCCGATACAAGCATTCGAACCCTTGCCGCAGATAATCTAGTCAATGTTGCCGCACTATTGGAGTTGCTCACACGCCTAGTTGAGGCCAAGAGTAAATCGCGCATTATTGCACTATTTACTCGAGCTGAAGAAGTGGGATTTATTGGTGCAATGTCCGTGATAAAAAATCAGCTATTGGATAAAACACGTCCTATTATTGTACTGGAGTGCAGCTCAAAAGAAGGGTTGCCCGTCAAACAAGGCCTAGGTCCAATCATTCGTAGCGGTGATAAGCAAAGTTCATTTGTACCTGAGGTAGAAGCGTGGCTCATTGATGTGGCTAAGTCATTGCAAAATGACGATAGCAACTTCCAATACCAACGCGCATTGCTGATGGGTGGTCGATGCGAAGGATCTATTTATACCGCATCCGGTTATTTAACTGGCAGCATTGCATTGGCACTTGGCAATTATCATAATCATGATCCCAAAGGTGCCCCTGCTTTGGAATATATTTCCACAGTTGATTATGAGCAACATATTCAATTGTTAGTAAAAATTGCAGCCACATCATTTAAAAATAGTGAGACATTTAATTCCCAAACCAAAACACTTTGGGAAAATTATGAGCAATTTTCTGAAAAGTTGTAAAAATGACTTTCAACTGCAATAACTTCGACTTCACTCAGAGTTCTGCTTAATACTCCGGAATAAAAAGCCCATATTTTAAAGACAGTCCCTAAGCGACATCAAAAGGGAGGCAACCCCTCTTGATGTCATTATTTATGAATATGTACATTGCCAAACTTGCAGGATAGCTTCACCTGTTGTTTCCCATTATCGATGGTGGCTGTTGACATGTTATCATGCTGGCTCAATGGAAAACTCGCGGTTGCTTTTCCCATTTTAGACATCATGCCCAATGTAAATCCCTTTGATCCCAACATATCCAAATCAATATTACCAAACTTAGCTGTCATAGTAATATTTTCATGCAATTGCCTTGCAACAATATTTCCATATTTATTTTCTGATACAAAATCCCCAAACACATTGCTGACACTCATATTGCCAAACCGAATATCTGCAGTTACATTTTGTTTAATATTGGAGATAATCATATCCCCATAGGAAGAATCAATAGTTACCGACCCATCAATATCACGTAATTCAATATTTCCAATTTTTGATTCAACTGCAATATTTCCATGTAAATTAGTAATTGTAGTTAAATTATATTTCATATCCACTTCCACATGCATTTGCTGTGGAATTTTTATTTGAATATAATTCCATATTAAATACCCATCATCTTGCTTGCCATCACTTGTAATATGAAGTTTGGATGATTCAATTGCAGCATCCAAATTATGCTGATCCAATAATAACATTGCATGTTTCGTATCATTGCGTCCATTTAATGCATATACATGTATGGCATGATCAACAAGAATATCATCTCTATTTTCCCCTTTAATATTAATGCGCCCTAATTTTCCATCGACAATCAGCGTTGAAAGATTTGACGTGGAATACGTTTGCTGCATGTTTTTTTCTGCTAAAAATGATTTTTTATTTATTTGAGATAAAATACTATTGATAGTAGTACTTTCAAGTAGTGACGTGGAATCCGAGTTAATATTAACATTAATCCCCTGATCATCAATTTTTACATTTCCATCAGAGTGTAATAATACATTGTCCGTACCATCTTTGACTGAAACCCCCTCATCAGACACCGATATTTCTTCATCGCCCTCTTTAAGATAAATTCCATCCTCAGATATGGATAGCGTTGATGTACCATCCGATGATTCCAGATATATACCTGAATCATTGATATCAATACGGCCTGAAATTGCACCAATCACTGGATTAACAATATAATGCATAATCCCATACCCTGCCAATGCAGTTAATAATAAAATGCTAGCCAGAGAAATGAGCAGTATATTCCGCACTGTATGTGTTGGCGCTGGTTTGGGCCAATTGCGCTGTTCACAATATTTTTTTGCAAGATCTACAGGGCTACCCAATCGCTTGAAGGTATCATCCAAATAATTTTCATCATAGGTTTGATTGGAATCCAGTCCCCATTTATCCACTATGTGTTCCACGATTTCTTTGCAGATATCGTCCCGATCCACTTGAGGTAAGTGTTTTAATGATTTCTTTAGCTGTGCTACATATCGCTTAATTTTTATATGATTATGTTGATCTGACATTTTATTCCTCCCAGAGTTTTGATTTAAATTGTGGTGGTACTTAAAAACTATTCCAATTATTTATTTCTCAATTATCCATTAATTGCGCAATAGACTGTATAAAACTACCCCATGATTTTTTTAATTGCTCGAGCATTTTCTTCCCTTGATGACTAAGCGAATAATATTTTCGCGCACGGCCTTGATCTGACTCCACCCATTCGGAAAATATAAGACCTTCAGCCTTTAAACGCGATAATAATGGATAGATTGTTCCTTCTGAAATACGTAAATCCCCTTTGGCTTCAACGCTTTGAATGATTTCCAGCCCATACATTGCGCCTCCTTTAAGGAGGCTAAGTATGACCAACTCCAACACGCCTTTTCGTAATTGTGAACTCCATTTTTCAACATCCATACAATCACCTTCCTATGCAATATATCTTGTTATACAAGGTATATTGCATAACAAGACAGCTTGCAAGAAAAAAATAATTGATTATACATTCCGGTCATTACAAAGGTTATACTATGACATATTCCCCTTACTATATTACGCTCTATAAAAATGGCATTCTCAAAAAACGCTACCAGGAATCTGCAGACGCATTATCCCAGTGTTCAATCTGCCCAAGGAAATGTAATGTAAATCGTATGGCTGGTGAAACTGGATTTTGCCGAAGTCACGATAAGGCAGCGATTGCTAGCCATAACTTACATTTTGGCGAAGAGCCACCCATCACTGGCACATGCGGATCAGGTACTTTATTTTTCTCCGGCTGCAATATGCAATGCACGTTTTGTCAGAACTATCCGATCAGCCAACACAATACGGGCAGCGCTGTTAATGCCACTGAGCTTGCTCAAATGATGCTCACCCTTCAGTCTCGCGGTGCACATAATATCAATCTAGTCACTGCCACTCATGTAGTGCCTCAATTTTTACAAGCACTATACATTGCATGCGAAAAAGGACTATCCATTCCGATCGTATATAATTGTAGCGGTTATGAGAGCATGCAAACGCTTACATGGTTGGATGGCATCATTGATATTTATATGCCCGACATTAAATATGCATGCGCGAACCATGCCCAACATTGTTCCAATGCCTCGGATTATTGGGCTATCGCCCAAAAAGCATTGATTGAAATGTTTCGCCAAAAGGGATGTCTGCAGGTGGATGAAGCGGGTATTGCTACATCCGGCATGATGATCCGGCATTTAATTTTACCTAACAATATGAATTCCATCGAACCTATTTGCGAATTTGTAGCCACACAATTATCTGAAAAGATTCCATTCAATTTAATGAGCCAATATTTCCCTGCTTACCATGCTGTAAACGACACTCATTTATCCCGCCAAATTACTCAGCTGGAATTCGATCATGCAGAGTCCATTGTCAAAAAATGGAACCTCATTAATGGCTGGATTCAGTATCCAGACAATACCAATCGTGGGGCCTAATAAATTGCTCCATGTCTGTATCAGTTCGTAAAAAAATAATTTAAGCTCATTTGAATAGCATCGGTATAGACTGGAAATGGTGCACTGCGTTTGACTGTTTGAATCGCATCTTTGTCCAAAATGCGATACCCACTGGATTGAACAAGGAAAATCCGCTTTACTCTACCCTGCGCATCCAATTGAAATCGAATTACTGGACTGCCTTCATAGCCTCTTACCTGTGCAATATGTGGGTAATGTTTATTGGATTCAATTTGTTTGCGAATGAGCGATAGAACGGTTTCTGCATTCTGATGACTGCCCGCGTTTGAGCCTTTACCCTGACCAATTCCCTGCCCTTTGGTGGACATGGTTCCACGCCCTTTTCCTTTGGATGCATATTGAATTGCAGACGGTGATTTGGTTGTAAGTTTTTTCTGTGGCAAGGCGATAGCGGTTTTATTTACATTTACTCTTCGTTTAATTGCTGATTTTTTTTTAAAATCATTTTTTACTATTACTGCTGAATCACTTGCCCGCAACTTTGTATTTATCCAAACACTCGCTACAGATCCATGCGACCCACCTGTTCCACCGCTAAATTGACTTGTTGATATCGTGAAAAAAATTCCACAAATAATCCCGGCATGAATGATCGCAGATCCAATTATGGCAATAATTCGCTGATGCATTTCATTACTATGGCGTGCGCGTTTATATAGGTCAATAGTGAAAATATTGAATATAAAATGGTTCTTGGACATCCCCTATGATCACTTATTTCTGAACTTGCAAGCGATTATTTCTTTTGAAGTATTTTTTCACTCGTTTATTCACCGGTTTACTTACGATCTTAGGTATGGATAAGTCATTAAATGAATGACTTGTATCAACAGGCACGGATCGTTTTAAAAGATGCTCAATATCACGCAAATAGTTTTTTTCTTTAGCGCCACAAAAAGAAATTGCAGCTCCCTTAGCTCCTGAGCGCGCAGTTCGACCAATGCGATGCACATAACTTTCAGGCTCATTTGGAAGATCATAGTTAATCACATGGCTAATCCCTGTGACATCAATTCCTCGCGCCGCAATATCCGTTGCAATCAATACTCGACAATGCCCGCTACGAAAATCATTAAGTGCAGACATCCGTGCAGTTTGTGATTTATTTCCATGAATGGCTCGGGCTGTAATATTCGTCTTTCCCAACTGAGTCACCAAACGATTTGCCCCGTGCTTTGTCCGAGTAAACACAAGCGCACGATTTACCTCTGGTGCCTTAAGCATTTCTGAAAGTAATGCGCGCTTATTGCTATCGGCCACAAATAAAACGCGTTCATCAATATGATCTGCAGTGGTAGCTGGCGGCGACACACTGACTTCCACGGGATTAATTAAAATTCCTTTTGCGAGTTTAAGAATTTCAGGCGCCATCGTGGCTGAAAAAAGCAGGGTTTGACGATCACAGGGCAATGTTGCAATGATTTTCTTCATATCTGGAAGAAAACCCATATCCAACATGCGATCCGCTTCGTCCAATACAAGCACCTCTACATTTCGTAGTGCAATGTGCTTTTGAGTGATAAGATCAAGAAGACGTCCAGGAGTAGCCACTAGAACATCCACCCCTTTTCTCAATGCATTTATCTGCGGGTTTTGGCCCACCCCTCCAAAAACCAATGCATAGGAAAGATTGAGATAGCAGCCATAATTTTGAAAACTGTCGCTAACTTGTGATGCCAATTCACGCGTTGGCGTAAGTACAAGCACGCGCGCACCACGCGGTTTTGTTTGTTTACGATTCTCAAAAATCCGATGCAATATAGGAAGCGCAAAAGCCGCTGTTTTTCCAGTTCCTGTTTGTGCACAGCCAATCAAATCACTGCCTGCAAGAAGCGAGGGAATTGCTGCCGATTGAATTGGTGTTGGATGCTCGTATTTCTTTTTTGCTAGCGCGCGTGCGATTGGCTTCGCAAGATTGAGTTCATTAAATGTTTTATTAGTCATTAGTTGTCCTTTTTGAGATTGCCATTTTTATACACAAATACTCATCCACAATCACATATGATTATGCGATTGATACAGTACTTTCCGAAGAAAATTAGTCATTTTTTAATGTGATTCAAAAGAAAAGACAGAGATACATTGAAATAACTCTTGGCAAAAAGATCAAACCACCTTACATCAAGTAAATGTCGTATAAATGATATTCCCCCGAAAAGCAAGGCATACTTTGGAATGCTTTCAAAATATAAATTACAGGAGATATATATGGATGAACTGGCCTTGGACGGACGCGAATGGATCGAGTTAAAAAATTTACTCAAGCTGGTGGGCTTTTGTGAAACAGGTGGCGAAGCAAAAATTGTTATCAGCGATGGCTTGGTTAGCGTTGATAATATGGTTGAACTGCGCAAACGTTGTAAAATAAGGCCCGGTCAAATTGTGGAATATAATGGTAGTAAAGTTGTCGTTAGATAATGGGAGTGCCATCAAAATGCCCATCTTGGGCGTTGGAAAACCAAATCCAATTCGGTTACATACTCTTATGTATGCGCCTTCATTACTACTTCTTTGAAAAAAACACCGCCACCCGCGAGGCGGATGAAATCCGACGAAGCAATCCAAAAAGATTTGGCTTTTAACTGCAATCCGGTGTCCTAAGTAAAATCGCTTAAAACCTCAATATCTGAACCCACTTCGCTGGCCTATGCGGCCAGCTCGTTGGTGACGACGTTTTGATATTTTTTGTTTGAGGGCAACCCCATTACATAATCTTTTAGACATTTCATATCTTGAGTGTTAGCAAGAAAATTATGAACCCTGGTGATAGGCAAAAAATTAAAGCCATTATAATTAAGCAAATGGCAGATCTTGAAAAAATCATTTTAAAACTTCGAAAAGAATCCACACCTATTGCACCTGACAGTTCCATTGGTCGCATCACCCGAATGGAAGCAATTAATGAAAAAGCCATATCCGACGCTAATTTAAGAAAATCCGAATGTCGCTTGCAACAGTTAAAGAAAACGCATCAGGCTATTGACTCAGATGACTTTGGTATTTGCGTACGTTGTGATGAACCGATTTCTATTAAGCGGCTGGAAATTATTCCTGAATCACAAGTGTGTATGAACTGTATACGGCAATCTTAGTCAATAGACATCCTACATAAAGTCACCTAGCTATAGGTGTTGTAAATTGTAAATCCAATTTACAATAAATACCTTAACCTACTGAATACTCGAATAAAAAGAAGATGCAATACTACATCGACTGGCACCACAATTCCCAATCATGGGGTTGCCCTTAGGAACGTCCATCTTCTGTGTTTCCCTACGCATAACACTCGCG
>CAYZSU010000041.1:0-19977 GCA_964480565.1 uncultured Myxococcales bacterium
ATAGTCGCCTTCAAATGTATCGGCTAACCCAAAAAGGGCATGTAGTTCATAAAACACATCGCATCAATTATGAGGAGATTAGCCATTTCACCCCACCAGTCACCCCACCAGTCACCCCACCAGTCACCCCACCAGTTGGGTTATTGCTGAATGTATTGCAAAAACATGGAGAGTTGAGTGCTGCGCAAATTCGAGATGCATTGACGCTAAAGGATCGAACCTCTATGCGTCGCACATGTATCGACCCTGCGTTGGATGCGGGATTAATAGAGCGAACAATTCCCAACAAGCCAAATAGTCGGCTACAAAAATATCGACTAACCGATAAAGGCAATGCACTCCTGGGACTGTCTGCGAAATAGCAATATTTCAACAGTTTCACTCTTGCAATAATGAATAGAAATTATTTTTGTTCAGATTTTCGAACATATGCATTCCTGATCTTGACATTCGTTCATCGATCCATAAAATCCGAAATCCTATGATACAAGTAAATGAATTATCAAAATCCTTTGGCGATGTGCATGCAGTAAAAAAAATCAACTTTACTATTGATGCGGGGCAAGTGGTTGGGTTGTTGGGTCCCAATGGGGCGGGTAAAACCACGACTATGCGTATGCTGACGGGTTATCTCCCTATCGATCATGGATCAGTGCAAATATGTGAGCATGATATTGCAAAAGATCCAATGGCTGCACGTGCGCATATCGGATATTTGCCAGAAAATGCACCCCTGTACCAGGACATGGAAGTCAGCGACTACTTACGCTATATTGCTAATTTACGTGATATTCCCGTGCCCAAACAACGCGCTAATATTGCGCATGTGGTTGACACATGCGGTCTTTCTAAAGTTATTGGTCGGCCGATTCATCAATTATCCAAGGGGTTTCGTCAACGCGTGGGGCTAGCAGCTGCTATGGTCCACCAGCCACGTATTTTAATTTTAGATGAACCAACAACTGGGTTAGACCCGAATCAAATCGGAGATATTCGAGATCTTATTCGGCATATTGGAAAGGAGCGCACAGTGATATTATCCACACATATTATGCAGGAAGTGGAAGCTGTGTGTTCGCGTATTATGATTATCAACGATGGACAATTGGTGAGTCAGGGTAATATGTCGGATATTCTTATATCCAATCAGGCGCATAGTGAATATACAATTTCAATTCGCGCATTGCGGCCAAATATATTAACTGCATTGGAGCGGCTGGAATCCTGCGTGCTCGGTGAATGGAAAAGCGATGAAACATCGGATGTGCAGCAATTGACAGTGATGGGACAAAATAAGGATATGCAGGCAGAGCAGATTTTTAAATGGGCAGTGCAAGAAGAATTTGTATTATCTGAGCTCACTCAGAGTAGCATGTCATTGGAAGATGTATTTCGTAATGTCACACAACAATAATTAATCAATTAATCAAAGGAGAGCATATGCAGACCCTACGGCATATGGCTATAATTGCACGGCGTGAATTTATTGCTTATTTTTTAAGCCCCATTGCCTATGTGTATATTATTACTTTTTTAGTATTATCCACCTGGCTATTTTTCCGTATGTTTTTTGTGGAAGCGCAAGCGCATATGCGTGGTTTTTTTGGATTAATGCCATGGGTATTTTTATTTTTTATACCAGCGGTATCCATGGGAAAATGGGCGGAAGAACGAAAACAAGGCACATTAGAAATATTATTTACAATGCCAGTCAGTGATTATGCCATTATTATTGCAAAATTTGCAGCATCCATTGCACTTGTGGGCGTTGCATTACTCATGACAGTTTCCATTCCACTCACTATTTCAACCATGGGAAATTTGGATTGGGGACCAGTCATTGGCGGCTATATTGGATTGCTATTTATGGGCAGTGCGTTTTTATCCGTTGGGTTGATGATATCATCCATGACAGAAAATCAAATTATAGCTTTTATTTTATCCATAGTCGCTTGTTTTTTCCTAATGATATTGGGCTCACCCATGCTTTTGGGAAATAGCTCTCATGTGATCGCTCAATTCCTTCATTATATTGGATTGGGAAGTCATTTTAGCTCTATTGCACGCGGTGTGATTGATACACGGGATTTAATTTATTATTTATCCGTGATTGTGGTATTTTTGTTTATCAACCAGAAAATATTAATGACTCGGGCGAGGCGATAATGAAAAAAACAAATGCATTGATCACAATAGCAACACTGCTAATTAGCATCATTACAATTAACTATATATCCTCCAAACACTCGCTGCGATTGGATTTAACTCAAGATAATTTGTATACATTATCGTCATCTACAAAAACAATATTATCGGATATCGATGATGTGGTTACTGTTCGGGCATATTTTACCAAAGATTTACCGTCACAAGCATTGCCACTTCGCACTTATGTGGATGATTTACTCGATGAATTTAAGCGGTATGCCGGTGATAAATTACAAGTGGAATTTATCGATCCAAATACATCGCAAGCGGATGAAAAAGCGGCAATGATGTTAGGGATACCGCCGGTGCAATTAAATGTTGCAGGGGCTGATAAATTAGAAGTGGCTAAAATTTTCTTAGGTATGGCAATTTTATATAATGGCAAACAAGAGGTCATTCCCGTTGTTAGGCGATCGGAAAATTTGGAATATGAATTAGCGAAATCAATTATAAAAGTATCGCGCGACAGTGCGCCGCAAGTGGGTTTGTGGCAAGGTGCGGTTGATCCCGCAAGCATTGGTGGTCACGAGTTTAAGGGTATTCATAAAATGATCAACGATCGATATGAGATCAAGATGATTTCTGAAGAGTCCATGTCAATGATGTCGTCATTGAGTACATTAATACTCATATCGCCGCGTGAGATGAGTGAGGCTATGCAAAAAGCACTGGATCAATATATTGCTAATGGTGGTCATGTCATGGTCTTTGCGGATCGCTTTGATTTATATCCAAATTTAACAGTGAAGCCTGTGCACTCACCTGTATTTGATTTACTGGTATCCTATGGTATTACGGTTGAGCCGGAATTAGTGCTGGATCAAGTAAATGCCAAGGCGGCATTTTCACAAGGGTATCTGACTTATCATACGCCATATGCGTATTGGCCACGCATTATGCAAAATCAATTTAATGCAAATCAATCTATTGTGGCTGATTTAGAAACCGCAGTATTTCCCTGGACGAGTTCACTTATTATAAAAGATATGCCCAACGAAGATGCTCTTAAAAACGGAACCATGGCCAATACTATTTTGGCAATGTCATCGATGCACGCCAGCGGGCAAATCGAATCATCCATAAATTTGGATTTTAAAATTGCAAATAATACGGCAAAATCAGCATCAGGTACTCCTAAGGTATTAATGGGAATGATAAAGGGGCCATTTAAATCCAAATTCAATCAACAAATTGCAAGTGATGCACAGCCAAAAAATGGAAAGCTAATAGTTGTGGGGTCATCGCATTGGTTAAGCGATAATTATTTGGCTCAATTTCCAAGCAATGCACTGCTCTTTGAAAATGCCATGGATATTATGACAATGGGCGAGGCATTAATTGGTATTCGATCTCGCAGTAATACGACAAATCCAATTGTTGGGATGTCTCAGGCTGCCCAAGAATGGATTCGCTGGAGTAATATTATTATTGGTCCATTCCTACTAGGGCTTATTGCATTGACTGTATTTGGATTGCGCAGGCATCGCCGGAAATATTTGCAATTGCAGTATAGAATAGAACAATAAAACAGTGAGGACTTAATGAATAAACGATCCTTAATTTACTTGGGACTTGCAGTAATTGCGGCATTGATTGTCATTGCATTGGAGCATCCGGATAATAATCGTGTGGATGATTTTCAATATGATTATTTTATACCAGGCTATGATAGTGCGAATGTGGCGACTATTAATGTTAGTCAGTTAATGGACGGCGTGCAATTGGAACGAGTTGATACTACATGGCGTGTCAGAAAAATACTGACCGCTACCAAAAAACAATTGCTTGAAAAAGAAGGAAAAGAATTACCAGTATATGACTGGCATGTGGCAGATGATGCGCGCGTGCGCCATGCTCTTGGTGCATTTGGTGGCCTTGAGGGAGGGACGATTGCATCATCTAATCCTAAAAAACGCCATATCTATCAGGTGGGGATATCTGGCGTGCATGTAAAATTGATGGATGCCAAACAAAATGTAATTACAGATACAGTGATTGGCAAAACAGGTCCTGATTTTATGAGCAGTTTTATTCGTAAACAAGAGAACGACCAGGTTCTATTGGTGCCACGGAATTTAATGGGTTTTTTCTCTGCCACGCAGTCGGATTGGCGCGATCGTCGTATATTGCCTTTTTTGCAAAATGATATTCATGAAGTGATGATCACTGAGAAAGATAAAACACTTATTGTGAAAAAAAGTGATGATGGCAAGTGGCAATATATCATGGATCAAATAACCCGTAATATTGCGGCTGACAAAATCAATACCTGGCTATCCACGCTTATGAATTTGCGAGTAAAGGAATTTGATACGGGTCATAAGCTGAAAAACAATGAGCATCGAGTGGTTGTGGCTTATGGTGATAGTCGCACATTTTTTACAATCGGGACAGCTAACCATGCATCGCAAAAAGACTGGGTGTCCATTCACCTTGAGGGTAATCCTGAAATATATTGGGTGGAGAAAAAGAATGTGGATAATCTAAATATTAAAACAGCGATCAATCAGTTGGATGCTAAGGAAGAATAGAGAATTTATTTTTGAGTACTACGCATTTGCGCATAGCATCTACTGAGATTGAAGGTGTTGGAATAGTTTTCTCGCTGTATCGATGTCGACATCAGTTGCATCACTGGAATTGCTCACAGCAGCATTGATCAAATTCCCAAGATTTCTAAAAATAGGTTGCAATATAGTGATTTCCGAGGGTGATAAATTATAGGCGTCCTGCCCATGAGCGGCTGTAAATAGCCTCATGAATCGATAAAAACCGAGTTGGCGTGCAAGCCCGATAGCCAGAGTGGTGGCAATATTATAAGTGATGGATGAAGGCATTTGTCGCACGTCACTCAAAGTGTCATCAAAATTCAGATTATCCCGAGTTGTCATCAAGACTTGCGGAGTTGCTGCATTGGCTTGAGTCATCGTATTATTTAGGATCTCATCTGCATGTCTGGCAAGCAGTTCTGTGATACCCTCATGAAATAATTTATTCAGATTAGCATTTTGAATTCTGAGCTCACTCAATAAATGAGAAAGTCTATTTATGTTAACAAGCGAATGAATTGCCTCATGCCGCAAGGTGGGTATCATATAATTTAGATCATCATCACTTGGCCTACGAATGACAAAGATAGGAAATTTACAGTACCAACCCAATGTATCTTTATCTGGCGTTGTCCCCAGTGCGGTTTCGTACGTAACCGGAAGTATTGCATTCGGTTCAAGCACATACCCTCTTAAAATAGAAGGAATGTTCGGGTAGAGTGATCGTAATCGCTGGAGCTCATATTGGTGAGTAGGATCGAGCGGCGTCAATCCCTCTAAGTGCATACCATTCAATTGATTGATGAATTTTTCAAATGTTGGCGCTTCATCCTGAAATGTCTTCCAGCTCTGTGCGTGTTTCGCCACCTTTGTATTAATCGGCCCCAAACATCCATCGATAAATATATCGATGAGCCATGGGTGCTGGCATACGGCATGCATCTGATCGATAAAGTTACTGTCTGCCAACTTACATATTTTTTGACTCAATACATGCAAGCAGAGTACTATTTTATTCGTGGAAAAATCGATATCATAAGCTTTTCCAAGAGTCTTTGCTGACTCTATAATATCGATAAGATATTTATTTTGGGGTGAACCGCTGTTGGCGCCTAACAGTTTTTTAAGAGTATGCTGTGTGAGCAATGTGAGGTATGGATTATGCTGATCATCGCGGAATTGACGAAGAACTTGATTGATCAATATTCCCTCAACAGTAGCTTGGAAATATCCGATATAATTGACGGCATCATCGCTTGTGAAAATGCGATCATACTTCCCCTCAAAAAATCTCTTGGGTGTTTGGGCTGTAGTGGCATTAACCAGTTTAGTAAGGCCATTTTGAAGAGGTGACAATTCCCATCGTATTTCATTAATATGGCGCACATAGAGTCCTTCAGCATGTTGCAACTCATAGGTTGTTCTGGAAATATGAGGGAGGCGAAATTTTGGTAAGCCTGGCGCCGATGGAATAGTATTACCAAACATGTCAGTATGGCCAGTAGGGGCTGTTGCAATGGGGGGAGTAGATGCAAGGTTGCCACCCATTGAGTGTGGACTGGAACGTATGCCTGGTGGTGGTTTGATAAAATTCATAAAACAGTGCCGTTACTATGTTTATGGTAAATATTCTAGAATGGGTGTTTTATATTCAATCCCATAATGAATATCATTGCATGCCTTTTGGATCTTGGCTGCATTTATAGTATCGGCAATTATCCAAGATAGTTGCTAAAAACTGATAAAAAAAGAGAAAAATATGAGTTAGTAACTATCACTATTTTTGAACATCCCCCCATATCGCGCATAAATACGCGTAGCCATTATAAATGCTAATATAGCCGTACATGTACCAGCCACTGCATCCGCGATATAATGCTGCTTTACGAGTAAAACGGATAAGGCGACGATTATTGCCATAGATAGAAAGACCCAACGCAAACGGGGATGATAATGCCATAATGTCAATGTGATCAGCACTGGATAATTGACATGCAATGATGGAAAGCAATTATAGGGCAAGTCAATAATATAGTAGAACTGTGTGATCAGTGCAAAAATGCCGCTGTCAGATAAATGTGCTAAGTCCGGGCGCATGGTCATTTGCACGGGAAGAATTAAGAAAAATAAATAGCAAAGCGTGCTTGAAATAAAAAAGCCGATAATCATTTTATACCATGCCCCTGGATGTTTAATAATAATCAGTGCCAGCAATATACTGCCAAATACCAAAATATAACCAAGTATGAATATAGGAATAAATGGAATCGCATGATCCAATGCCAATGCGACATCCGTGTAAGTGCCTTGATATTGGCTAGCCACCCAATTTAATGTAAAATAGCCGGCGCTAAAATAGCCGATCATTAAGAGTGCCCAGTTCTTTTTATCCAATGACTGTGTGTTCATACTCGCGTCCCTGTTTATCGTTTGACAAAATAGGGTGTGCCCGATTAAAACTATCAAATCAATGATAATTTAACCAAATATGGAGAAAGATATGCTAAATAAAGATGCTATTGAAAAAGTACTGACAGATCGCGTTCGTCCTCGCTTGGAAGCGGATGGCGGTGGCGTGGATTTGCTCAATGTGACAGAGGACAATACTGTGGTAGTCAAGCTTACGGGTGCGTGTGGATCCTGTCCGTTCTCATTAATGACTTTAAAGTCAGGCGTAGAAGCGGAGTTAAAAAAGGAATTTCCTGAAATTAAAGATGTTGTCACAGGTTAGTAAATGGATGTATGACTGATATGACTTGGGGCACAAATCAGTGCCCCATTTATATTGTGCGATACTCATGAATAATAAAAAAATTCTTATAACAGGTGCAAGTGGTAAACTAGGATGTGCACTTATTCAGCATTTTGCTCATATAAATTGCCAATTAATGCTTTGCAGCAATTCCAATGAATGCAGTATTCACGCTGAATTAGATACATTCAACAACCCTTGCGCAACTATTTACAGTATGGCTGCTGATTTGTCGGATGTAGATAGCTATACCACCTTAGTGGCACATGCCAAGGCATCCATGGGCGGAATAACGGATTTTATTCACTGTGCAAGCATATTTGAGAAACAGGATCTTTTGGATATTGATCCTTCAAGTTGGCATAAACAGATGGATGTTAACTTAACGGCGCCATTTTTTTTATGTCGGGATATTGGTCAGCATATGACGGATGCGCAAGGCGGGCATATTATTTTGCTCAGTGATATTGCCGCAACCTGTCCATATGAAATGTATATGCCATACTCCATTGCCAAATCCGGCATGAATGCGATGGTTAAAGGGCTTGCAAAGATTTTTGCGCCAAATGTAACGGTCAATGGCATTGCGCCATATATTGTGGCTCAGCAAGGGCATGCATTGAGCTCGGCTGATGCGCAGTTGCTGAATAATACATATCTGAAATATCCAACACAAATGGATGAAATTTGTTCATGCGTGGATTTGCTGATGATGCCAAAATCCAGTATGACCGGGCAAGTGATTACATTAGATGCTGGGCGATCGCTTAAATAATGGGGTTGCTCTTGAAAGAGGTTGTTCAAAAATGATCTCATAGGAGAACAAATGCACAGTGTTACGAAAGTATTTCATTTTTGCTATGGCCATCGGTTATTAAATGATCCATGTAAGTGCAAATATATTCACGGGCATAATGCCAACGTGGAGCTAGCATTTTCATCACAGGAACTGGATGCCCAGGGCATGGTGCTTCATTTTAATCGTATCAAGGATACGATTGGAAAATGGATAGATGATGAATTGGATCATACATTATTATTGTGTATGGATGATCCATTGGTGAAAATTTTAAATTCTCATCAGGAACGGTTTAAATCCATGGATGCTAATCCAACCGCAGAAAATATCGCGATTATGATACTTAAGAAATGTCAGGATATGAATTTGCCTATTGCTCACGTTCGATTGTGGGAAACAGACAGTTCATCCGCAATTATTACTGTTTCTAAATAGCTAATTTAACAGTGGCAATTGATCATGGATGAATTGTGCAATATTGCGATGGGATGTGGAAAATAAATTTGAATATTCATAACCAACAATATATTGATGATCACATTGTGTGAGATACTTGATATGTCCGTTGATTATAATGTCTGTTTGGGTGCTATCCAGGTCAAAAATGATTTCAATAGGGTGATTCTTGGAAATGCATGCATGATCTGTGAGAATGCGCATACCTCCCTTGCTGATATTGGATAGACAGGCAGGGAAAAGTTGGCCCTGATGTCGAAGCATCACAGGAATGGATGTATGTAATCGTGGAAAACGTCGTTTTTCAATCATATGTGTCATAATAATTGTGATCCAGTATAATGAATAATTAATACCTTGTCCAAATGAATTTTTTTACTTATCGTCAATTTTCATAAAAAGTTGCGTAAAAAAATATATTTTACTAAAAAAATTAGGAATATACGTCATGAACAATAAAAAAATAAAGTATCGATGCGCTGTAATCGGTGCTGGGGCATGGGGAAGCGCTCTTGCGATCATGTTATCTAGAAAATATGACGATATTACAATGTGGGCATATGAACCAGAGATCGTGGTACAAATCAATGATACCCGGATCAATGATAATTTTTTGCCAGATATTGCAATACCGGATACTATTCGATTAACCTCCAACCTTGATGATGCAGTTCGAGATAAGGATTTGATATTATCCGTAATTCCATCTCAATTTTTGCGTCAAACGTGGATGAGTGCAAGTAACGCGCTATCGCCGGATAGCATACTCATTAGCTGTACCAAAGGCATTGAGGTGAGTTCACTAAAACGCATTAGCCAGGTATTGGATGAGTGTATGCCTGAGCATCCAAAAGATCGTCGAGTAATTCTATCTGGGCCCAGTTTTGCCAAGGAAGTGGCATGTAATCAGCCCACATCAGTGGTTATTGCCGGTGAAAATCAAAAAATTACTTCATATGTGCAGTCCATGCTTCGTCAGAATACATTTCTAACGTTTACAAGTAACGATAGTGCAGGCGTGGAAATTGGCGGGGCCATTAAAAATGTGATTGCGATTGCCACAGGTATTTCCGAAGGTTTGGGGCTGGGAAATAATGCACGAGCAGCGATTATTACGCGTGGGTTGTATGAAATGATTAAAATTGGCCAGGTCTATGGTGCAAATCCATTAACATTTTCTGGATTAACTGGCATTGGGGATTTGACACTTACATGTACGAGCGATTTATCCAGAAATCATCGCTTAGGCGTGGCCATTGGCCAAGGGCAGTGCTTGAATGATATATGTAATACAGTCAATAGCGTGGCCGAGGGGATAAAAACCGCAGAAGCAGTGCAGCGTATTAGCCATGCACATGGATTGAAAACACCGATATGCACGACAGTGCATGATATTTTATTTAAGGAGTTAAATCCCAATGACGCGGTTACACAATTGTGTGCGATAGAGCTGCATCAGGAAATGCAGTTGAATAGGCCGTTGCAGGGAAATTGAAACAACCCTGTTTTGTGGACATTTTCATG
Source organism: uncultured Myxococcales bacterium (assembly GCA_964480565.1). Taxonomy (GTDB): domain Bacteria; phylum UBA10199; class UBA10199; order 2-02-FULL-44-16; family JAAZCA01; genus CAYZSU01. The sequence goes on from CAYZSU010000041.1 coordinate 10,289, forward strand.
ACAACAACTTGACGTAATTCAATAAGTTATTTACATCATATTTATGACGTCATTAGTGGATTTAGATTTTTCAGTTGAAGAGGATGACCTTATCCAAGAAATGCTCGATGCCAAGGGCAAGCAAGTGGAAGTCATTGCATTTGGTGTATTTTATGCGGGCATATTGAGTTATGTGGATGCAGAAAATGGAACGATTGAAATTGCAGATGGGGATGATCGTGCGGTCATGGAAGTTGAACGCGTAACGTCATTTTCAATATTAATACCATGAAAAAACAACTAATCATTTATCTATGCAGTATTTTATTGTTTGCAATGCCAGTCTTTGCGCAGCAATCCGCACATCAAAAAAAGTTTAAACTGCTGATTTCCCAATCACGCAATTATGAGCAGATCAATACATTGATTGAGACATTGCTGGAAGATCCAAGCATACAAGAGATTGTGCCCATTAATATCAAACAACGACACTTAATGTATTATGGTTATTACGTGGCATCTTCTCATGATGTGAGCCAAATAATTCGTGGCATATCACAGGATCAATTTGATATGCACGAAGAAATTCTTTCCAATGGAATGCCCTATTTTACATTGATTAGTAAACCGCTATCCTCTCAACGTATGCCTAAGAAATAGAGGGTTGCCCGTAGGAACACCTATCGTCGGTATTTCTTGAGCATAGCACCCGTGGGTTCTCACGTACTCGCATTGTACGCTCAGGCCCGCGGATTTGCGGGAGCCTTGAATCTTTCGCATTTTTGAACAACCCCACAAATTGTCTATTTTTCAACAGTCCCGGAGTGCACTTGGCAGCTTTTCAGGTTGTACAATCCCAATGTAGCTGCTATATTGGGATTATGATACCAAGAAAAATTAATGTTCCAGAAGATCATAGTTTTTTCCTATTCGGACCTAGAGGATCTGGCAAATCGACTTTATTGCGCAATCACTTTTCAGATCGATTGCAAACTATTTGGATTGATTTACTCGACCCTGAAGAAGAAGCCCTATTTCAAACAAATCCACATGAATTAATTCGCCGAACAGATCATCTTTCACCAAATAGTTGGATTATCATTGATGAAGTTCAGCGTGTACCTAATTTACTCAATCTGGTCCATAAGCTCATTGAGGAAAAACGCCTATTATTTGCGCTATCTGGATCATCCGCAAGGAAATTGATGCGTGGACATGCTAATTTGCTGGCTGGACGCGCATTTATGTGTTTTTTATACCCGTTTTCATTTCAAGAATTACAACCAAATTTCAATTTGGAACATACATTATCATGGGGACTGTTGCCAAGTATTCATACATTCAATGATGATAGTAGTAAAAAGCGTTATCTGCGAGCTTATGCGAATACGTATTTAAAAGAAGAAATTCAAGCTGAGCAAATCGTTCGAAATTTACCTGTTTTTAGAAAATTCTTAGAGATAGCAGCTCAAATGAATGGAAAACCGATTAATTATTCAAAAATTGCGCGTGATATTCACACAGATCATTCTGTTGTTCGAAATTATTTTTCCATTCTTGAGGATACGCTAATTGGTTTTCATTTACCCGCCTATGATATCTCTATTCGCAAACAAATACGAAAAGCTCCTAAATTTTACTTTATGGATACTGGCATTAAATGCAGCCTAGAAAAAACATTGGATATCCCTATGATACCTAAAACATATAGCTATGGTCGTGCATTTGAGCATTTTTTTATTCTTGAATTATTCAAACAATGCCAATATCGCGAAAAAGATGAATCTCTGTATTATTTACAAACAAAAGATGATACCGAAATTGACCTTATCATTGAGCGACCAGGCAAATGCACATTATGTATTGAGATTAAATCATCAGATCACATTGATTCTGTTGATATAAGATCATTTAAAAAAATAACCGCTGATTTTAACAATTCCAAGTCATTCATTATATCCAGAGATCTTCATACAAAAACATTTTCCCATATTACGGCTTATCACTGGAGTGATTTTTTAGATTTATTTCAGAAAGAGGCTATTTGATTGGGGTTAATGGGTTTGCCCGTGGTTATCTACTAATAGGGTTGTTACAGCGTTCTCGCAGCAAATTCAATGAAGGCGCAAGCATACGAGTATGTAACTGAATTGAATTTGGCTTTCCAACGCCGAAGATGGGTGTTCCCACAGGAGCAACCCCTACAAATAAAAATTAGTTTAATACATGCTATTGTTGTTAACTGAAATATTTGATATACAAGCTATTCAATAATAAGAGGATGTGTATGGTGAAAAAAATAGATATAATTTTAAATTCAAAAAAAATAACAGTGGATGAAGGTACATGTGTTTACCAGGTACTTGAGAAATCATCGTATAATAGTGCATTAGCGCCTTTGGGTATTGTGATAAATAATCGTATAGATGGATTGTATTATAAAATAAAAAACGAGGCAAATATAGAGACAGTCGATATTTCCAGACGAGAAGGTATGGATATATATCGACGCAGTGCCTCGACAATTTTATATGCAGCCATGAAGGATATTGCACCCAATGCAGATGTTGTTGTGGGGCAATCCATTGCCACAGGGTATTTCTTTGAAATAAATGGCATTCATTGCGATGCAAGCCTTGTGCAGGCATTGGAAACGCGCATGCATGAAATAGTGGATGCAAATAGCATGCTTGTACCGGAGTGGCGAGGGGTGGAAGATGCCATTGCATTATTTGATCACGAAAATGCAAAAGATAAAATAAAGTTACTCAAACAATTACGCCGATCAGAAGTGCCCATTATTTCATTGGGCAATTATCACGCCTATGCCTTTGGGCCGCTGGTCTATCGCACCGGGTTGATCGATCAATTTAATGTGTTCTTGTATGAACATGGCATAGTGCTTAATTTTCCAAATGAGCATGGGCATTTAACGCCATCAATTCCAACGCAGTCCAAATTATTTGCAAGCTATGTGGAATGTAAACGCTGGAATGAATTGATGAATGTCAAAACAGTTCCTGATCTAAATGAACGCTGTATGGGGCGTACCGCTGGGGATTTGGTATCCATTTCAGAAGCGCTTCATGAAAAAAAGATCGGTGCAATTGCAGATACGATTAGCAATAGAAGCGATACGCGCTTGGTTTTAATTGCTGGTCCGTCATCGTCGGGTAAAACAACATTTTCAAAACGATTGACCACGCATTTAAAAATTTTGGGATATGAACCCATTGCGATTTCAATGGATAATTATTATCTGAATCGTGAGGATACACCTAGGCACGCGGATGGTTCCTATAATTTTGAGTGCGTGGAAGCCTTAGACATTGCATTGTTTGATGACCATATGAAGCGATTGATGCGTGGGGAAAAAATAATGATGCCGCATTATTGTTTTCAAGCAGGGAAACGCGATATCTCCAAAACCACGCCTATGCAATTAAAGGAAAATCAAATTATCATTGCGGAAGGTATTCACGGATTAAACGACCTATTAACACCCAATGTGGCGGAGAACCAAAAATATAAAATTTTTGTATCAGCACTCACACAATTATGCTTGGATAATCATAATCGTATTTTTACAACAGATGCAAGATTGTGTCGACGCATTGTGAGAGATCGATTGTTTCGAGGAACTACCGCAGAGCAAACAATTGCTGGTTGGGGAAGTGTGCGTGCGGGTGAGATGGAATATATATTTCCGTATCAAGAAAAAGCAGATGTGATATTTAATTCCGCATTAGCCTATGAGCATTCTTTGTTAAAGCCATATGCAGAGCGGTATTTAGCGGAAGTTCCAAGGGATCACCCGTCATTTGTCGAAGCATCGCGATTGGCGCGTTTCTTTTCTTTCTTTATTCCCATTCTTGTTGTAGAAGTCCCTCGCACTTCCATATTAAGGGAATTTGTGGGAGGCAGTGCATTTAAATATTCATAAATAATATATTAAAAAGGAGAATGTATGGCAGAGGCAAAGGCATTTAACCCAACACCAAAGCAATTGGGTATGGGCGCTATTGGATTAATCATTATATATATTTTGGTTAAATCAATTATTGTAATTCCAGCAGGTCATGTGGGTGTAAAGGTTTTATTTGGAAACGTGCAGGAACTGACATTAGATGAGGGGCTTCACTTGGTAAACCCGCTCATGGATGTTGAAAAAATGAGCATTCGTACACAGCAGATTTCAGAAACAGCGACTGTACCATCCCAGGAAGGACTTAATGTAAAACTGGATGTGTCTGTTTTATTTTCTTTGGATCCGCGTGCTGCTGCCACTGTATATCAAAGAGTAGGTCCCAGGTATGCAGGCGTGGTTGTTGTGCCGCAACTGCGATCTGTAGTGCGTGGAGTGACCGCAGGGTATGATGCCAAAGCATTGTACACATCAAAGCGAGAAGCAATTTCAGTTCAAATGGATGGCGCATTACGCCCGGAATTTAAAAAACGTGGCATTACGCTTGAAAAAGTCATGTTGCGATCCGTCACATTGCCATCTATTTTATCCACAGCTATTGAGAAGAAATTAGAAGCCGAACAACAAGCCCAACAAATGAAATTTGTGTTAGAACGTGAGAAACGTCAGGCAGATCGTAAACGCATTGAAGCCAAAGGTATTAGCGATTATAATAGAGAAGTGTCTAAAGGCTTAACAAATGAAGTATTACGTTTGCGTGGTATTGAAGCCACACGTGAATTGGCAAGTAGCAATAACTCAAAAGTGGTTGTGATTGGTGATAGTGATGGAATGCCGCTTATTTTAGGTAATACAAAATAAGATAATTATTTTATTTAGCTATTTATAAAATGGGTGAGCAATATTATTGCTTGCCCATTTTTTTTGAATAAATTTAAAAATTATCCATAAATGAAAGGTTGTCTGATGACACAATCAATTAAAATAGCGATGTTTGATACAAAGCCATATGACTCTGACTATTTTGATCGAGTGAATCACGATTACAAGTATGAAATACTTAGTTTTGCAAATCGATTGACTGAACATACTGCACGACTTGCAGAAGAGTGCCAGGTGGTATGTGCATTTGTTAACGATGTTGTCGATGCCACTGTGATTGATCAGTTGGAAAAACAAGGTGTGCAGCTAATTGCATTGCGATGCGCGGGCTATAATAATGTGGATTTAAAGACAGTGCATGAACGCATTCATGTGATGCGTGTGCCAGATTATTCACCCTATGCCGTTGCTGAGCATGCGGTATCATTGATGCTGGCCTTAAATAGAAAAACCCATCGCGCCTATCAACGTGTGCGTGAAAATAATTTTTCCATTACTGGTTTAATGGGATTTGATATGCATGGAAAGACTGCGGGTATTATTGGAACAGGTCGTATAGGTCGGCAGGTCATTCGGATTCTAAATGGATTTGGCATGAACGTATTGGCATATGATGCCTATCCAAATAAGGATGCTGCGAGTAATGATGGGTTTGAATATGTGTCATTATCGGATATTTATGCACAATCCGATATATTATCGCTGCATTGTCCGCTGACAAAAGAGACTGATCATTTGATTAATGCCCAAACATTATCGCAGATGAAATCAAAGAGCATGATTATAAATACGGGTCGGGGGCGTTTGATTGACTCATCCGCATTAATTCATGCATTAAAAAATGGACATATTGGATCTGCAGGGTTGGATGTCTATGAGGAAGAACATGATTATTTCTTTGAGGATTTTTCAAATTCATTTGTGACAGATGATACATTGGCGCGTCTCATGACATTTCCGAATGTGATTATTACATCGCATCAAGCATTTTTTACGCATGAAGCACTTCAAAAAATTGCACAGACCACATTGCAAAATATTAGCGATTTTTTTAGCAATCAACCGCTTCAAAATGAAGTATGCTATAAAGCATGCGAGCTAAAGTGCTGTAATAAACCCCAGCAGAACCGATGTTGGTAGTTTGATATTGAATGGAAAAAAATCTTTTGATAGTTTAAATTAGTGCAATGGAGATAATATGGAAAAAAATCTTAGATGGGTGCAACGACTATCAAATTATACTAAAGCCATTCATCAATTATCGAAATTTATTAATAAAGAAGCCCTCAATGAGTTAGAGGAGCAAGGGCTTATACAGGCATTTGAGTATACGTACGAATTGGCCTGGAATACCATTAAGGATTTTTATGAAAATCAAGGGGAGAGCCAAATTCAAGGGTCGCGGGATGCCATTCGATTGGCATTTCAACGTGGATTAATTGTACAGGGTGATATTTGGATGAATATGATTAAAAGCCGAATATTAACATCGCATACATATAATGAAGATATCACACGAGATATTGTGCATGCGATTCATCGTGATTATTACCAAGAATTAGTATCGCTTCATATGGCATTGACCCATATTCATGAAACAAATAAGGATGGCTAAGTGAAATATGGCCTACAAGAAGATGTTATTCAAAAAATAAATCATGTATTTTTAAGCTATCTAACTATTGAGAAATGTATTTTATACGGATCCCGTGCCAAAGGAAATTATAAGAATGGATCTGATATTGATCTTACATTAATTGGTAACGAACTATCCTTATCAGTATTGCATGCCATTCATCATGATTTGGATGAATTGCTTCTTCCTTATACGTTTGATTTATCATTACATCATCGTATTACGAGTGTTGAATTAATTTTACATATTAAGGATGTGGGTATTGTATTTTATAGTCGATCATCAATCCCATAAATTACTATTTCCAAGAGCAATCCTGTAGAACTCTCAATAATGTCAAAAAAATCATCGTTCGAGGATGAACAGCTTACTGTAAATGAGTGAATTTCCTTTGAATTTGCATGTTTTGGATGAAAAGAATAATAAATTGAAAATTTTACTATAAATAGTGTTTTGTACCCTTGTACATGATTTTCTTTTCTGTTAAATCAGAATTCTTCCTAAATAAGGAGGAATATGAGTAGTAATATTATCTCTTCATCGCGCATAATTGATATTTTGGGATGGGGATTGTTTATTATCTGGGTAGGAATATCTTTTTTGTGGCATCCATTTCCAGATGGTATAGGTGCATTGGGAGTAGGAAGTATTGTTGTATTAACCGGAATTATTCGTATTGCAAGTCATCGCAGTATTAGCTGGCAATGGATCATCATTGCCAGTTTTTTTATTGGTGCTGGCATATGTGAATATTATCATTTGCCTGGGCCGTGGTTAGGGATAGCGCTAATTGGGGTTGGTTTTATTTTACTTCGAAATTGGCGATATCATAAGTATCGTCATAAACGATATATTCGAAAAAAAGAGGTGGCATATGAAAAAAATTGAAGCAATTATTCGACCGTTTAAATTGGACGATGTGCGCGAAGCGGTTCAGGAAATGGGGGTGACTGGCATTACTGTCACTGATGTTAAAGGGTTTGGCCGTCAAAAAGGGCATACTGAAGTATACCGTGGATCTGAATATGTGGTGGATTTTTTACCAAAAATAAAATTAGAGATGGCAGTTCCTTCAGAGCAAGTGCCAATGATTATTGATATAATTCGAGAAAAAGCCCACACTGGAAAAGTCGGAGATGGGAAGATATTTATTTTTCCACTGGACGATGCCATTCGTATTCGTACGGGAGAAGTAGGTTTAACAGCTCTTTAGTGGTTTAATCTATTGACTTATTTTTATAAAAAACCTAATAAAACTAAACTTTTTTAAAAAAAGTGTTAAGGAAGTAAGGCAATGAAATCAAAAATCGATAGAATTGATAAAATAATTATACATATTTTACAAAAAGCTGGGCGCACAAAACGTAGCGAGTTAGCGGAAAAAACAGCATTATCCGTGCCAGCAGTTAGCGAACGGTTAAAACGATTGGAAGAAGCCGGAATTATTCGTGGGTATCATGCTGTGGTAGAACCGCTTCGCCTGGGTTTTGATTTAGCGGCCTTTATTGTTGTGACAGTCAATTCATCCGATCATTATGATTCTTTTTTGGACAGAGTCGAAGAAAATGATGAAATTTTGGAATGTCATGCAATTACTGGTGAAGGGACGCATATGATTAAAGTGCGTGCTAAAAATACTGTGGCATTGGAGCGATTGCTTGCTACCATGCAATCATGGGAAGGTGTGACGCGAACATTAACGCGATTGATATTAAGTTCGCCCAAAGAGTCGCATCATCTGCCCATTACATTATCGGATTCAAAAAGATAAGGTGTATTCCTGTTTATTTTTTATAGTAAATTATAAATAGACTTGCTCGAAAAATGGGTATTTCTGAGATATTTCCATAAGCCAATACTAAATATCTATTATATATCAACATCGTATTAAGGAGGAGTGCATGACAAACTCGGATGTACTTAAATTGGCAGAAAAAAATCACACACAAATGGTAGATTTCAAATTTGTGGACTTTCCTGGCGTATGGCAGCATTTTTCTGTACCCCTTGCAGAGCTTGATGAGGAGGCATTTGAAAAGGGATTTGGTTTTGATGGATCCTCCATTCGTGGGTGGCAGCCGATTCATGCGTCGGATATGTTAATTATTCCAGATCCAAGTACTGCGGTTATGGATCCATTTATGGCTGTGCCCACATTATCACTGATCTGTAATATTGTAGATCCAATTACCAAAGAACCTTATTCCCGTGATCCACGCTATATTGCACAAAAAGCAGAGAATTATTTGAAATCCATTAAACTTGCAGATACTGCATTTATTGGACCTGAAGCAGAGTTTTTTATCTTCGATCACATTGCATTTGATCAAACGCACAATGAAGGGTTTTATCGCATTGACTCCGTGGAAGGTCGTTGGAATACAGGTCGTGATGATATTCAAAATTTAGGGTATAAGCCACGCTATAAAGAAGGGTATTTTCCAGTGGCTCCGACAGATAGTCAGCAGGACTTGCGTACGGAGATGGTATTGGAAATGCAAAAACTGGGCATTCATGTGGAATGCCAGCATCATGAAGTGGCCACAGCTGGGCAAGCAGAAATTGATATGCGATTTGCCCCTCTCGTTGAAGCGGCTGATAAATTGCTATGGTTTAAATATATTGTAAAAAATGTCGCGCATCGCCACAATAAAACAGTGACATTTATGCCAAAGCCAATTTTCGATGATAATGGCAGTGGTATGCATACCCATGTATCATTGTGGAAAAATGGCAAGCCCTTATTTGCGGGTGATAAATATGCAGGGATTTCTCAGGATGCACTTTATTTTATGGGCGGAATTTTAAAACATGCCAAAGCATTATGTGCATTTACTAATCCAACAACCAATTCCTATCGCCGACTGGTCCCTGGTTTTGAAGCGCCAATTAATTTGGCTTATTCCAGTCGTAATCGATCTGCTGCCTTGCGTTTGCCAATGTATTCATCCAGCCCAAAAGCCAAGCGCATTGAATTTCGGACACCGGATCCATCATGTAATGGATACTTGGCATTTTCCGCTATTTTAATGGCTGGACTCGATGGCATTCGAAGTAAACTTGATCCTGGTCAGCCCATGGATAAAAATATTTATAAGCTATCACCGGAAGAGATGAAGGGGATTGAGCAAGTACCTTCATCGCTTGCAGATGCACTTATTGCATTAGAATCAGATCATGAATTTTTATTGCAAGGCGATGTGTTTACACAGGATGCTGTTGAAAAATGGATCAGCTATAAAATGGATGAAGAGGTGACTCCTATGC
>CAYZSU010000042.1:0-19959 GCA_964480565.1 uncultured Myxococcales bacterium
ATAAGGCCAGGGATAGAGAGATTGTATTAGAAGGTCCTGTATTGGACATTGTATTCGATGCGACAAAAGCCATGAGATTAATGACTCAGGATATTCGTATTGCAGTGGATGAAGGTCGAGAATTTTTTACTTTGAATATATTACAAAAACTCATTGATCGTATCCAGGATATCTTGGATGGACTGAGTGGAAAAAATATAGGTGCAGTGCAGGCAAAAGCTGATATACAGGTCGATGATAAAGTAGGTGATATTCTTCAAAAAACGACAGGTATTTCCCTTGCAGCTATTGAGGATGCATTGAATCGGCAAAAAGATACAGGTCGCAAAATAGGGGAAGAACTTATTGCAAGTGGTGATGCCAAGGCCCAACAAATTGCGGAGGCACTTCGTGCTCAGAAAAATGTACGTACTACGCGCAATGTAAAAATATCTGAAGCTATTAAGGTGGATGCGGATCGTTTGGATCGTTTGGTGGATATGCTAGGGGAACTTGTAATTACGGAGTCCATGGTCAGTCGTGCATTATTAAATATAGACATTTCACAGTTGGGTATTGATCGACATCTTGGACAGCTAGATAAGATTACTAGAGAACTACAAGAAATAGGCATGTCATTACGAATGATACCCATTCGTGCTACTTTTCAAAAAATGTCTCGCTTGGTGCGTGATATTTCACGACGTTCAAATAAACCGGTAGAATGTGTATTAAGCGGTGAAGATACGGAGCTGGATAAAACTGTGGTGGATAATATTGGCGATCCATTGATCCATATGGTGCGAAATGCCGTGGATCATGGATTGGAAGCATTACCTGAAGATCGTATAAAAAATGGTAAATCCGCGACTGGTCGAATAAACTTAAGGGCTTTTCACCGTGGGGGAAGTATTTATATTGAAGTGGAAGACGATGGTCGCGGACTGGATAAAAGTGTGATTTTAAAGAAGGCAATTGATCGTGGTTTGATCAGTGAAGATCATCAATTGGATGATCAAGGAATTTATTCATTGATTTTTAAGCCAGGTTTTTCAACTGCAAGTCAGGTGACTGAAATATCAGGTCGTGGTGTGGGAATGGATGTTGTTAAGAAAAATGTCGAGTCTCTTCGAGGGCGAATAGAGATTGCATCAGAGTTTGGTAAGGGCAGTCGGTTTTCAATTAGTTTGCCATTAACATTAGCTATTATTGATGGTATGGTTGTGACAGTAGGGACAGAGCATTATATCATTCCAACGCTATGCATTAATCGTTCAATTCAACCGATCAAAACCCAAATTGAAAGTGTATTGGGTAAGGGAGAAATGTTAAAATTGAACAATGAACTGATCCCAATCAAACGCATTTCCAATATGTTTTGTATTGAATCGAATATTACGGAGTTAACAGAAGGGTTGTTGGTCGTTGTTGAGGAGAGTGGTAAACGAATTGCATTGTTTGTGGATAACTTAGTTGGGCAGCAACAGATTGTAATTAAATCTCTTGGTGATGCCTTGAAAAAAGTGGATGGTATTGCTGGGGGTGCGATTATGGCCAATGGCAAGGTAGGACTAATATTGGATGTGAGTGGTGTTGTGGGTATTGCAAGTACTTAGGAGCTGATGTGAAGCAATCAATATTTAATGAGTTTTGTAACATTGTATATGATGTGGGTGGCATTAATTTAAGTGAGGGAAAAGAGTCCTTGGTTGCCGCGCGTGTGAATAAGCGAATGCGCATCTTATCAATACCTACATATGAGCAGTATTTGGATTTTTTAAAGTCAGATAAAACTGGCGAGGAAATGATTCATCTCATCGATGTTATTTCAACAAATGTGACGAGTTTTTATCGTGAAGATCATCATTTTACTATTATGCAAGAGGTATTGAAAGAATGGTTTGCAAATGGGCAAAAGCGATTTCGATTATGGTCGGCAGCAAGTTCATCTGGTGAAGAACCATATACTATGGCAATTACACTGTGTGAATCAATTAATCATAGCGTTATAGATGCGCGGATTTTAGCCACAGATATTTCAACACGGATTTTAGCCAAAGCAATGGCAGGTGCTTATGATGAAGATAAGCTTGCGCCAGTATCGTTGGATTTACGGAAGAAATATTTCAGCGTTCAAAATGATGGATCAGGTAAAAAATATACTGTGAATGCTGCATTAAAAAAGATGCTTTTATTTAAGCGGATGAATTTGTCAAAGCCCCCATTTCCAATGAAGGGCCCAATGGATATTGTATTTTGTCGAAATGTAATGATTTATTTTGATCAAAAAGTGCGAGAAGGACTGTTAAATGAAATTCATCGGCTGTTAAAGCCTGGTGGATATTTGATGGTCGGGCACTCAGAAAGTCTAGCCTCATCGTCGGTACCATTTAAAATTGTGAAGCCGTCGATTTATCAAAAGAAGTAATGATTGGAGTGTGAAGTGGCAAATCATGTTGTTGGGATATCAGATCTTGTTTTATCAAATTCTCCTGAAGATATTATCGTTACATATTCTCTTGGTTCATGTGTAGGAATGTCATTATATGACCCTGTTCAGAAGGTGGGCGCGCTCATTCACTGTATGTTGCCATTATCAAAAATAGATAAAGTGAAGGCGAAAGAAACACCTGCAATGTTTGTGGATACAGGGATTTCTGTGATGCTTCAGAAAATATTTTCCATGGGAGCAACAAAGAAAAATATAATTGCATGTGTTGCAGGAGCGGCTTCAATTTTAGATGAAAAGGGAATATTTAAAATAGGTGAGCGTAATATAACGGTGCTTCGAAAGATGCTATGGAAAAATAATATAATGATTGCTGCACAGGAAACAGGTGGTTCGAAGTCACGAACAATGAAGTTATATTTGAATGATGGGCGTACAACAGTTACTAGCAAAGGCATGGAAATAGACTTGGTATAGCAGTGTTAGTAAGTGGATAATAGCTGAGGGTTCCTAATGAAGTCCTAGATTAAGGGGTAATATGACGAATACTATAGCACAAATTACAATATCAGGGCGGGATCCAGATCAAATTCGACAGGATATTTTAAATGAAATAGATGGTGTACCTGATATGCCGATTTCAACAGCAAAGGTAATTGAGTTAGCTAATACACCTCATGTAAATATGGGTGAATTGTCAAAGGCAATTGAACTGGATCCTGGATTAACATTAAATATATTAAGAATTGCAAATTCACCTTATTATGGGTGTTCAAGGGACATATCATCCATTAATCAGGCGATTGTTCGACTGGGTACAGAAGTGTTGTTTCAGATGGTAATGACAACCAGTGTCTCACCTATGGTATCATTGCCAGTAAGAGGGTATGATATGCCAGCAGGTGCGTTATGGGAGCACTCGATGGCTGTTGCAATTGGCGCAGAATGTGTGGCTAATATATTGGAGTACAAGCATCCTGACTATACATTTACTGCAGGGCTGTTGCATGATATTGGAAAAATTATTCTAGGTACTTTTATTGAAATTGATCCAAATATTATCTTTAAAATTGCATTTGAAGAAAACCTATCATTTGAAAAAGTGGAAGCGCAAATACTAGGTATCGATCATGCTGAAATTGGTGCTGAATTACTAAAAAAATGGAATTTACCCGATCATATTGTGGATATTGTCAGGTGTCATCATTGTCCTGAAAAAATTGATGGAGATCGCTTGGTTGTCGATTTAATTCATATTGCGGATATGTTAGGATATATTAAAGGGGGCGCTACTGGCGAGGATGGTTTGCATTATGAGCTATCCAATGATGTAGTAGAACGCTTGAAAATTAATACTGAAATTGCAGAAAAAACAATTTGTTTAACTCAGCAAAAACTTCAAGATGCAAAGGACTTACTTGATTTGGAGGGTGTATAATGGTGCTAAATATTTTAATCGTAGATGATTCAAAAACAATACGTAATGTTGTAAGAAAAACATTGGCAATTGCGAATGTTCCTGTAGGGGAATTGTATGAGGCAGAAAATGGAAAAGAAGCCTTAAGTTGTTTGAATGATAATTGGGTGGATTTAATTTTTGCAGATATCAATATGCCAGTAATGGGTGGTATTGAGATGGTTGAAAAAATGTGTGATGATGGTCTTTTAAAAACAATACCTGTGGTTATTGTATCGACGGAAGGTAGTAAAACACGCATTGATCATTTAATGTCAAAAGGTGTCAAAGCCTACTTGAGAAAACCTTTTACACCAGAGGAAATTAGAGCTGTTGTAAAAGACATTGTGGGTGACTGGGAAAGTTAAGGAGGAATAAGCCAATGAAAAAAATGCAACAAAGTGAAATTATTCGAAATGTTTTTAATGATATTGCAGAACGCTTTGCATTTATGTTTAGTGAGGACTGTGAGGATAAATCAGATGCAACGGTTGCAGGGCGTTTTTTAAAGGTCGTTGTTCAATATTCAGGCCATCAGGATGGAACATTAGAGATAGTTGTTGCGAGCGGGGTGTGCCCTGAAATTGCATCAAATGTACTTGGTTTGGATTTTGATGAAGAGGTTGCAGAGCCAGAAGCCATGGATGTGCTAAAAGAATTTGCTAATTTATTATGTGGGCATTTTTTAACTGCTATTTTTGGTGATGAAGTGGTATTTAACTTAACCATACCTGATGTTGAATGTATTAATGGTGTTACATGGAAATCATTTTTAGAATATGAGAATACATTAATTTTTACATTGGATGACTACCCTATTGCGATACGTTTAAATTCATAAGGTTGAAAAAAATGCTTAACTTTAAAAAAAATAAAATAAAAGTATTGATAGTGGATGATTCTGCAGTGGTTCGCAATGTGTTTTCCTCTGAATTAGCCAAAGATAGGGAAGTTGAAGTGATTGACACTGCGCCAGATCCATTTGTTGCAAGGGATAAAATAGTGAAATTGCAACCGGATGTCATTACACTGGATATAGAAATGCCACGTATGGATGGTGTGACTTTTTTAAGGAAATTAATGAAGCATTACCCCTTGCCAGTGATTATTGTGTCATCCTTGACTCCCAAAGGCAGCTCATTGGCACTTGAAGCCATTGATGCGGGTGCAGTTGATGTATTGTGTAAGCCTGGCCCATCCTATGCGGTTGGCGATATGAGTGATGATCTTATTCATAAAATTAAAGCTGCTCGATTTGTGGATATGAAAAAGCATCTAGCGAGTTTAAAACCTTTTGTAAAACCAAAGACATTGGCATTGGCACAAACGAGTCATCGTATTATTGCTATTGGATCATCCACAGGTGGAACTCAGGCATTGCAGTCTGTACTATCTGTTCTTCCTGCCAATTCACCTGGTATTGTCATTGTTCAGCACATGCCAGCTAATTTTACAAAAGCATTTGCCGATCGATTAAATAAAGTATGTGAGGTGAATATAAAAGAGGCGCAAGATGGCGATGTAGTAGTTCCAGGTCAGGTGTTAATTGCGCCTGGGGGCTATCATATGCTGTTACATCGATCCGGAGCTAGATATTTTGTACAAATAAAAGATGGCCCTGTGGTTTGCCATCAACGTCCATCAGTGGATGTACTATTTAAGTCGGTTGCAAAATATGCGGGGAAAAATGCAGTGGGTGTAATCATGACTGGTATGGGCAATGATGGTGCGAACGGTTTAAAATTGATGCATGATACAGGGGCGGAAACAATTTCTCAAGATGAGGCCAGTTGTGTGGTTTATGGTATGCCAAAGGCTGCTGCAGAGTTGGGTGCAGCAGACCATATTGTGCCCCTTGATAATATAGCACAAATGATGTTAAAGCTTGCAGTTGCAAAAGAGTAATATATGTATGAAAAAATATCGTCAGTATATGTACATGCAAGTCAAGTAGTGACATTGTCAATTCAATCAATATGTCTTCAATATGCAGATATTATGTATTATCCTGTAGATAACTTGCTTGAAAGTTTATGTGAGGTATCATCTCAAAGAAAATCAATTTTGATCGTTTCAATTGAACCAAATACAGTTATTTCAGCCAATGAACTCATTGATATTCAAATTAAATATCCCAATACCAATCTTGTTATTTTATTTTTAGATATTAATAAACAGATCATTATGCCATTTGTGCAGGCTCAATTTCAAATTATGCTATCCTATTATCAACCAACGCATATCATTGACGATGCACTGATTGCTGCACAAAAAAATCAGTCATTTTTTTGCCCATATATTACCAAGCTATTAGCTGATGAATATTTGCAGCAAAATAAACTATCGAGTATCAATGAATTTCAACAGATTACGCCGCGTGAAATTGAAATCTTACAATTTATTGCAAATGGTGATAGCAATAAGGTGATTGCTAAAAGTTTAAGTATTAGCGCAAAAACAGTGGCGACTCATCGAGAACATTTACTTCGAAAATTAAATGTTCGCAATACGGCTGCGATGATCAATCGGGCGTATCAATTACGGTTATTATTATTAAAATAAATACAGTTTTAGTTTGAAAAAAATATCAATCATTAGTATTCTAAGAATTATTAAAAGGGGGCTCGAATGAATATGCCAGCGATTGAGAATAATGAAATAAGTAGGAATAATCAGATGTCATGTGCAGGTAAATACTTAACATTTGTGCTTAAAAAAGAAATTTATGGCTTAGAAATATTAAAAGTTCAAGAAATTATTGGAATGATGGATGTAACGCGTATGCCACGAACGCCTAATTTTATTCGCGGTGTTATTAACTTACGAGGTCGCGTCATTCCTGTGGTTGACCTGCGTGTCAAGTTTGATTTAGAACCGCAAGCGGATACTGAGCGAACATGTATTATTGTTGTTCATATTCGTAAGCAGGATAAAGATATGACAATGGGTATTATTGTCGATGAAGTGAGTGAAGTATGTGATATTGTTGAATCCCAGATTGAAGAAACCCCCAGTTTTGGTGCGAATGTCGGTGTTGATATTGATTTTATTTTGGGTATGGGAAAATTTGAAAATTATGTGGTTATGTTATTGGATATTGATAAAGTATTAACAGGTGGTGAGCTTGACCTATTGAGTCAATGTTAACGCCTAATATTGATTTAATCTATAGACGGGAAGATATTGTTATCTTCCCGTTTTTTGTATAAGGGGGTATTTACAAGATGGGCATTTTTCAATTCCCCCATGATGTAGACGATTGAGGCTAAATTGCTAGATATATCACAACAAAAGAAAAAAGAACGGGAGATGTTTATTTTTTGGCGCTTTGCCGAGGAATCTGTTCAAGGTTTGTATATGTGCCAGATGGATGGCTTTATTGCCTATGCAAATCCAAAATTTTGCCAAATGATTGGCGTTACTGATGTGGATGATATTCGTGAAATTCATATCGATCGTTTTTATCCAGATTTATTCAATCGAAAACGTCACAATGTCATTTTACCAACAATTTTAGATACAGGGGAATGGACAGGAGAGCTAGGGTTATTATCAAAAAATGGTCAAATTATTCCTACATTTGAGAATTATTTTTTAATTCGAAATGAAAAACAAGTCCCTTTATTTATTGCCAATTCAATTACGGATATTACAGATCGTCGTCGTTCAGAATCGCATTTAGCCAGGCGATTAGAAATTGAGCAATTAGTTGCGCGCATTTCATCACGACTTATTGATTATGATGATTTGGACATTGCTGTATGGGATTCATTAAAAGAGATAGGTGTATTTAGCGTGGCCAGCCATGCTTGTTTTTTTCGATTTGACACAGGGAATAAACAATTAATTTCTGAGCTTTCTTGGGATCAGAAATAGTTAATCATGTTAATCCTGGTATGGAGCAAATACCGATTTGTTTGTTTCATGGTTGGTTTCGGGCATTAAAGAAAGGGCATTATGTTCATATTGCGGATGTTGAATTTTTGCCTCACTCATTAGCTGTTGAAAAAGAATTTTTAGAAAAATATAATATTCGATCTATATTGATGATTCCAGTATTTTTAGATAATCATTTGTTTGGTGCAATTGTATTGGATCGATGTGATATGGTTAGTTCTTGGGATCATAATGATATTCAGATGCTGGATTTAATTGCCCATGTGTTAACAAGTGCATATCGTCATCGATTGTCTGAGGATGAATTACTTGCGCATCGAAATAATTTAGCGGATTTGGTGCAGGAGAGAACGCATGATTTGGAAAGTGCGACAAAGCAAATTCAAGATGAGCTAGCGGAACGTATTGTGATAGAAAAAGCATTGCGTGAATCTGAGGAAAAGTATGCAAATCTTGTTGAGCATGCGCAAGATGGTGTAATGATTATTCAGCATGGTGCGGTTCAATTTTCAAATCATGCGATGGAATATATTAGTGGGTATAAAAATAAAGAGTTAACAGGGCTTGCCTTGGAGTCATTATTTGCTTCAAATGTGGATACTTATTTGAGTGATTTCGATCAAAGTAAGAATACAAGAGTTCAATTGTTTGATAGTGAGCTTATTACAAAGGATAAGCGACAGAAAGATGTGGAAATTACTGGAAATAATATCTTATACTTAAATCAGCCTGCTATTATGTTGATGATACGTGATGTTACCTTGAAAAAACAAGCGGATCGAAAAATTAAGGAAGCGATTGATATGAAATCCCGATTTATATCAATGGTTTCTCATGAACTGCGTACGCCATTTACGATTATCAAAGATTGTATTGAAATGCTTCACTATGAAATTCCTGGTAAACTCAATGGTCGTCAGAAACAACTCAGTGAGCGTGCAATTAATCATATTGGTCGATTAACTCGATTTGTAGATGATGTGCTTGATTTTCAGAGATTAAATTCTGGAAAGATAAAATGCCATTTGACAAAAAATAATTTGAACCATGTTCTTTCAGAAGTTTGTGATAGTTTGCAAGAAATTGCACAACAAAAAAAATTAACAATTAATTTATCGCAGGATGTTAGCATTCCTCTTTTTTTGTTTGATAAAGATCTTATGACGCAAGTGTTTGTAAATATTATTACCAATGCGATTAAGTATACGGAACATGGGCGGATAGATATTATAACAAAAATGCATGATGAAACAGTATGTATTCAGGTGAAGGATACTGGTATTGGTATTCGACGACGAGATCGACATAAAATATTTGATCAGTTTGAAATGCTTGAGGATTTAAGCGCGCGCAAGCAAAAAGGCAGTGGCTTGGGGCTAGCGATTTCCAAAGAAATTATTGAACGTCATCGAGGTAAAATATGGGTGGAATCCAAATATGGTAGTGGTGCACTGTTTTGTATTCAATTGCCTACACTGATGGATACAATTATTTCCGATACTAATCTGACCGTTCCTATATCGGATTGTTGAGAAAGTCCTGAAATATCAATTTTTAATATCCGAGTTCCTTCATATAATTAATCAGTTCCATTGGTTTAAAATAGCCCTCATATCGATGCAATTCATTGCCATTATTGTCGATAAATATAAATGTAGGTGCGGCTTCAACATCATAATCTGCAAACAACCAAAGGTTTTTTGTTGTGGATACTTGGAAACAGGGGATATCAGTCATCATCTTGGCAAGAATCGCATGGGTATCTAAATCTCTATAAAATCGCTTGCATGCGCTACAATGTGCATCTGTAAATATTAAAATATTTCTATTGTCTAGCGCCAAGTTATTGGAATAAGGGGTCTGACAGGTATTGGATGTGTAAGCATTGAGTGGGTAGATAAAAATGAATAATAGGATGATGAGTATATGCATGATAATATCCTTTGTGAGAAATGGACTAATACGTAATATTTGCAAGAACTATACCTTGAATTTAGAATTGGCATCAATGTAGTGTAAATGTGTTCAAATATTGGGATTTTAAATTCGAAAAATTGAATATTTTGTTCCGTATTCTGAACTCTATAATCATTGGATATTTGTAACTCGTTGAATTATAAAGGAAATATTTTTGGCATGCTTTGTGCTATATCATATATACTATGAAAGTATATGAATATTATGATTTAACAGCGGAAGATGTTGAAAAACTTAATCAGCAGATGATAGAAGCATGTATTAGCTTCTCAGCTGGTCTGATGACGCAGAAGCAGTTGGTTTATCGATGTCGGGGTGATAAACGCGGTGCGGCATTGCAGGAATTACAGGATAAGGAGCTGATGTGCATGCTTTATGCATTGAATTTTCGCATTCGTAATTTTCCTCCTGCTGAAAAGGACTCTGGTGTGAGTAATTTGGCGCGCCTTGTGGCGAGTCATATTTTTGAATTTGATCAATATCTATCTCAAAAATATGCAGATAAAAATCCATGGGAAGAATTGCTCAAGCTCAAATAATGGGATTTCCAATGAAATGGACATTTTGATGGAAATCCATATTTAGAAAACACTTTTTCATTATGTGACGCAACTTTGCGTAGACAACTACCGATAATATAGGTAGTACATAAATGAATGGCGTATATGCCAGTGCAAATAGGTGATATTATAATGGCAATGACCTCAGCAAGTCAAAGTAGTTCTGATTTTCAATCATTGATTCATGGAAATAGATGCCAATTATTTCCAGGGAAATTTAATGAGCCCAAAGTAGCATCTTCTAATCATTTGTCTGATGCATCCAAAAGCACATATGAAAAAGCTGCTCCAAACGTAATTTCCAAAGCAGCTGGAAATCGATTTTCATTGGCTCGTTTATTTAAGCGGTCATCTTAAGTCTTAAATGTCATCGCAAATTCAATCAATGTACGTACCATGGCACCTGTGCCTCCTTTAATCGATAAGGCTTGTTTTTCATCAGCAAAGGCTGCGCCGGCAATATCCAAATGTGCCCAATCAATGGATTTATCAACAAATTCCTGTAAAAATAATCCAGCGACAATGGTCCCTGCTTTGCTTCCAGCATTGGAGTTTTTTAAATCCGCGATACCTGATGTGAGTCCGTCTCGGTATTCATCGACCAATGGCAATGGCCATAAATAGTCATCCATTGTTTTGCTGAGTGTCATTAGTTTATTTTGCAATGTATCGGAATTACTCATAATAAGTGAATAAAGTTCACCTGTGGCATAAAGTGTACCGCCAGTTAATGTGGCTAAATCAATAATACAGTCGGGTTTTAATTCGCTGGCATAGCATAATGCATCTGCCAGAAGTAGCCGGCCTTCTGCATCTGTACTAAAAATTTCAATGGTTTTGCCATTTTTTGCTCGAATGATATCCCCTGGCTTAAAGGCATTACCATCGGGCATATTTTCAGCACATGCCACAATGCCAGTTACTTTAACTCCTGGTTTTAATTTTGCAATGGCATCCATGGTTCCTAGTACTGAAGCGCCACCTCCCATATCGCCTTTCATATCCCACATCCCATTGCTGGGTTTAATTGAAATGCCACCTGCATCGAAGGTGACCCCTTTACCTACGAGTACAATATGGCCATTGCTTTTACCCTTTGGGGAATAAGTAAGTGATATCATGTTTGGTTTTTGTCTAGATCCTTTAGCCACGGATAATATACCGCCCATTTTCATACGCTTTAAGTCTGCTTCATTAAATATTTTACAAGTCATATTAGCGTATTTTCCGATTTTTTTAGCACTAGCAGCTAAATCAGATGGTGTGGCATCACAGCTGGGTAAGTTGACCAAATCACGTGTAAGGCATACAGAGTTACCGACATACTCTGCTTGCGATATAGTTTTTTTCAGATCCGCGCTTACTTTATTTACATAAATATAAACGGATTTTAAGAGTGTTTTAGGTGTTTTATCTTGGGTGCGATAATGGTCAAAGGAGTAATCTCCCAAATATAAGCCTTCAACAAGCGCGCATAAGTTGCGCTTATTGTCAGATGTATTATCCAAAGAAATGGCAATGCATTGTGCGCGTAAATCTTTGGCTTTTCTGGCTATGGATACGCCAGCTCTACGCCAGGCCACTGTCATGTTTTCTTTTGCATCGCCTAGCCCTGCAATTGTAATGTAATTGGTTATTGTATCATCAACAAATAATGATAGGATTTTTCCTTGGCTTGCAGAAAAATTTAAACGTGCGATTTCTTTATCAATACATTGATATAATGTGCTGTTCCACAATTTTACTGTATTTGGCAAAGATATTTTTTTTGATGATGTCTTAGATGTTGATTGTGGGGCATTGGCACCATAGACAAGCATATCTACTTTTTGTTGTTGTGAGTGAGTGGTTAAAATTATTTTCATATGTTTCTCCTTACAATAATAATTAAACGTCTTGAAAAAAATTTTCAACATTAAATCACAAACTTTATAGTCTTTTATTGTACTTCATGAGATAATGCGCTACACATAGCTATATGCTAGGAGTGCTTGAAAATAAATTACGACGATTGATGCAACAAATTGCGGCATTAATTGAAAAATGTATTCATTATTTTAATAATGATCCCTTACAGTCATCCAATTTTAATGATAAGGATGAATCTCAGTCTTACGGTGCAATGATTACGCCTAAAACAATGCAGCTTGTACTTCATCAATGTGTACAAAAAATGGTCGATGAGTCTATTCCAAAATTGACTCATAAATATGCCCTCGAAATTACGGATGGAAAAAGCATGTATGCGCATCGGTTTATGGCAGGTCAGGCGGATTTTGCATTGTGCATGGAATATGGCACTTATGACGGGCAATCCATCGGCGATCATGTGAATGGTTATCATGCATTTATTCAATTGCCTGATATTGCATGTACGAATCATTCATTTGATTATGTATTGGCAAAGTTAGCGAGTGTACATCAATGTCATTTTCAACGCATTGTTTCACAGATTGCAAGTGCACTAAAGCCTGGTGGACAGGCGATGATTGTTGATTTTCATCCATTTGGCAAGTATCGTAAAAGCATTCAGGATCATTTGAAGCGCGTACGTTCAGATATACGATGTTTTGAAGATTATTATCAGTTATGCCGGGAAAATAATTTACGTGTCATGCAAATACATGAACAGTTTGTAGATGAGCAGATGCGATCTTGTTTCCCAAAAGAAGAAATTTCACAATATCGACAATTAAAAAATACTCCCTTTATCGTAGGGATTTCAGTATTTAAACCGAAAAAATAGTGGCATAAAGACTATGAAGAAAAATAATTTTGAAGCAACGCTCGCTGAGCTATTTATTGAATTACCTACCCCTTATTCACAATTAGATTTAGCGCATTCAGTGGTGATGCAAGATAATCGCCTTTATATCAGTAATGCGCTTCCGTACAATCATGGTCGTTTGCAGCATGCTGGGAAAATAGGCATTGATGTTAGCTTGGATCAAGCGACACAAGCAGCGCGTATGGCAGTTGTTATGTTTCTCGCAATGGCGAAGCATCAATTAACATCGATCAATAATATTAAGCGAATTCGACAAATAGAGGTCGAGATTGCATGTGCGGCTAATTTTTATGATCATTTTCGTGTTGCAGATATTGTCAGCGATTTGATCAATAATATTTTTGGTCGTTCGGGCGCTCATTTTCGAAAAGTTCATGGCGTTGTGAGTTTACCATATAATGCATGTATATCGCTGTCTGGTGAAATAGACGTTCATTCAAAAATGCGAAAGATTCTAGATATAGGCAGCCAGCAAAGTCAATGAGGGCACATATATACAAGTATGTAAACGAATTGAATTTGCTGGCCAACCTGCGAAAATGGGTGTTTTTGAACAGTTCCTGAAAGTAATATGCCCAGCAATATTAATTGCCAGGCATATACTATGGGACCAATACTCACTTCTCAGCTTACCGCTGTGCTTGTTTTTTTCCTTTTTGACTACCTCCTATTCTAATATAAGGTTTGAGTTTAGCATATAGGCGTTTGCCAATGCCTTTGACTTTCATTAAATCCTCTGGTTGAGCAAATGCGTGATCATTTCGAAATTTCAAAATGGCCTGTGCTTTACTTTTTCCAATGCCAGGTAGTGACATTAATGTTTCAGTACTTGCATGATTGATATCAATTGGTTGCTCGGGCAATGCTTTTGCTGCAAATCCATCCATGCTGAGCGTTAGCATAATTAATATCAATCCTGTGATAATCCAATGTTTACTTCTGTTTCCTTTCATAATTTCTCCTTTGATTGTTGGGCGATGATTGTTTAGCATCGCGAATGTGAATTTTACCATTAACGGGCAATGCATCTAATAGTACGTTTAATGAGTCATCCTGATTGACAAATGCTGTACCAATCTTCATCCAACGGCTATTTCCAGCAGCTTGATTAATGATGCTGTATACATCTTTGGGTGGTTTATGATCCATGTTCCCTCCTTTCCCAATATGTATAGCAAGAGGAATGCCAAAAATTTATTTTGATTTTTTTGTAAAATGGGAGTGTCTAAAAAATGTCTATTTTTGGTGTTATCCAGTAAAGCCTACTCAGTTATATACTCTTATGTATTTGTCTTTATTGAATCTGCTGTCCATGTAGAATCTGGGTGTTTTTGAACACTTCCTGAAATAGCTGTTTTTAATCAGTTTTGAAATAGGTATTTGAATGGAATTAAATGACAATTATTTTTTGATTTATGTCGATGTGTTTGATTCTTGAACAGACATGTTCAAAAATTAAACACTCTTTAATGACAATATGAGATCGCATAGCTGTTCTTTTTCATGTCCATCATTGAATGAATCGAGCGCTGTAATGGCATTGTCAATATGGACACTGGCTTGTTTGTAACACGCATCAATGCCATTGTATTTGTGAATAAGATGTAGCAAATAATCTATTTTTGCATTGATATCCGTGTCATTTTTCAGTGATAATAGGGTTTTTCTTTTTATGTCTGAAGGCAAACAAGAAATGCTAAACAATGCGGGATATGTCATAATGCCCATGGATATATCCCTTTGTATATCTTTACTTGTATCACTACCGTTATAATCGCATGCATCATCATATAGCTGATAGGCAAGCCCAAGTTCATGCCCAAATGCGTTCAGTGCTTGGCATTGTGGGTGTGTACGAATATCTTCAATATTAATTTTATTGGATTGATTGGTCCTTAACTCATTTTTTTTAATAATATAATACATTCCCTGCAGGGCCAGTTCAAATAAACGTGCGGTTTTGCCAGAAATAACAAGATAATAAGTGTCAAATGACATGTCAGTATCCCAAGCATGCATTTTTTCCATAAACACTGCCTTGGTCATATCTGAAAGGGCATTGCTAATTAGGGATATAAGGGGAATGCTATTAAATGATAATGCAATCTGGAATGCGTGGTTCCAGAATAAATTACCCAATAAGATGCTACTGCTATTGCCAAATTGCGCATTCACTGTTTTGCGATGATGTCGCATGTCAGCTTCATCAATGACGTCGTCATGAAGCAAGCTTGCAAAATGAATGTGTTCAATAACTTGTGCAAATTTCTGAATTGTATTGAGCTGATGTGTTGGAACTTCGAGTAATTGCATTGTTCGAAACATACAACTTGCCCGAAAATATTTTCCACGACCAATTAACTCATGTGAATGAATATTAAGTTGTTGGCACAAGTAAGAAATGTCCTTTTGAATCGTGCATGTGAATTGCTGTAATTCATGGATATGGTTATAAGTCATGCGTAGGTGTATCCCTTAATGCAATCATCAATGAAAAGATTGTTTTTTTATAAGAATAAATAAGGTGATTAATGAAATAAACACAATGCTTATGCCAATTAAAATCATATTTACATAAAGTATATTCAAAAAAGATAAGTATGATACGGCAATGCCGCAAATACCAATGATAATTAAACTGGCAGTTAGTGCGAGTCGATGCCAGATAGTGGATGTAATAATCGCTGATGTACTAGTGAGTACGAGAAGTTCGAAAACAATTAATCCCAATATCCATCCGCTGATGATCGATAAAATATGAATCCATGAATAAAATATGAGTGTGAGGCCTAATATAGGTAATGCAATTAACATCGATATTAGCGCCAGTGACTTCATTATAAGTAAGATAATTTTTTTTCGTTTCATTGTAGTCTACCTAATATGTGAATATTGCATTGTGGATTTTCCTTCATTGTGTGGATAGCCTTCTTATACTTGTGATGGCCAGTGTCTAAGTGCATGGCGAAGCCCATTTACATGAACCATATCAATAAAATTAGCAGTGTTTTCATCGCCATTTGCCAATATGGCTTCTGCTTTAGCTTGTAAAATAGAGTCCATATGAATGCTGATTCCAGGATGGGGGATGAGTTGGCGAAGCGTTTTTAATGCTGTTTTAAAATAACGATCACTTTGAAATGGACTGTTGTGCAAGGGTGTGTGTGTCTTAGGGATAAAGGGAGACAATGTGATACTAACAGTAATATTGCGTGCAGTGCTCGGTGCATGTTTTTCAATGCAATTGTATATGTCCGCGGCCAATGTCATAATAGCTGTAATGTCGTCCATGGTTTCATTGGGTAGGCCAATCATCATATACAATCGAAGTGAGGTAATGTGATGTTTGGCACAACTGGCAACCACTTGCATGATCGTATCATTGGACAATCGTTTTTTAAGCGTTTGTCGCAATGTATCCGTGGCCGCTTCAATGCCCAATGCAATGTTTTGATGGCCAGATTGGTTTAGTAATTTTAGTTTATGTTCAGATAATGCATCGACGCGAATGGATGATGGTGAAAATGTGCATTTCTGAGCATGAATATAATCGGCGATTTGATCAAATTCTGGATGATGAAATAAATCTGCGCCAATAAGCCCCATACGTTGTCGATATTTTTTTCCATAATCGATCATACCTTTGATTGCTTCAAATGAACGCTGTCGCAAAGGTTTGTAAATATGTGGTGTGACGCAAAACTGGCAGACATGCGGGCATCCGCGCTGTACTTCAATTAAGTGCATGTCTGAAAACTGGGCATTTTGTGTCAATATACGCGTTTGTGTTGGGTGCTCGTCCAAATGTTGTATTGATTGACGGTGATCAAAATTCAATGACTGATGAAGCTCGGGGATATATAATCCCTCCATAGAAGAAAGTTGATTAATTTGCTCGGATTTGGATTGGGATTGCATGACTATATCCAATGTATGCGATTCAATGGCTTCCCATTCTGAAAAAAAAATAGCGTCCATATATTTAGCAATAGGTCTTGGATTTACCATGCATGCGGCACCGCCAGCTAAAATTAGCGGGTGAAAGTGATTTCGCTGATTTGCTTGTGTGGGAATCGTTGCTAGATTTAATATAGGGATAATATTTAAAAAATCATTTTCAAAGGAAATGCTAAATAGTGCACATGAAAAATCGCTTAATGGGCGTTGCGATTCAATGGATAGTAGCGGTGTATTTGTTTTTTGATATATGGCCAACAGCATTGGATCAGGTAAAAAAAATCGTTCGCAAATAAAATTAGGACATTGGTTGATGCGATGATAAATATGATGAATCGCTAAATTGCCCATGCCAATGTCATAGGTATTGGGATAAATCAATGCAATTGGGATTTTTCCTCCCCAATCTGACTGACAATGTCCAATTTCCGATTCACAAATAGATCGAAGGTGTTTTGTAATGGCCCAGCTCATGGGCTATGAGTGCCTTGTATTTGTAGTGTTTGTCAATGGGTGAGATTTGGGGACTACTCCTTGGAACATTCATTGTTGGTATTGGTTTACAAATTCAATGAGGGATCACCCTTAGACAGAGTAATTTGTGGAAGGGTATTTTGAGAACAGATGCTGCAATGCAATTACTCATCTGTCAGTCCCAATTTTTCGACCATTTTGATGATTGCTGCAGCCGCATTGTCTTCAATTAAATCATGGTATGGGGTGTGGTCGATGTATTCCCAAAATTCATCATCGCTTAAATTGTTAATGTCGACATCTACAGATCGATAGGCAATATTGCCATTGGCTTGGCGTATGAGTTGATTGGTCAATAGATTTTGATCGCGGGTGAGGTGATTTCTGACATCTGGATGGGACAAAATGGTGGATCCATGCTCTGTAAGGAGCTCAACCACGCGTATAATTTCCTCTTTTGTCCATTTTTTAACCATGATTAACTCGCCATAATTTTTTCTGCATGTTGAATCAATAGTTTAGCCAACTCTGTTGCATCTGGGCTGCCAGACATTAATTTGGCAGCCAGTGCATTGGCCCTTGCTGTATCTCCAGGAATATTATTGCTTGCAGGGAGTGGCGCATTGCTCGAAAAACGCCGCGCGGCAAATGCATTTGAAAAACCAGATGCTTTTTGGGGGAGCCCTGATTGTTTAGCCATTTGAAATGAGTCTGCTGAACCTGGAGTGGATGGTGATGTCTGTGATGTGCGGCCCGATTTTTTGGGCTCTGGAATACCTGATAGTTCGCGAAATAGATTTCTAATTTGATTATTAACTTTAGCCATATAATGCTCCTTCTATGCTAGATTATATGCAATAGCCTTGCCAATGCGTGAATTGATGTAAGTACTTAATAATATTGTATTTTGAAAATAAATGATGTGATCATTATGAAAAAATAACCGTAGATGCCAATGTTTTTTGTGGTCTATATACCCCAAACTCCTATTTTGAGGCTCGTTACATATTGTGCTTTATTTGCGATAGTTTTTATGTCAAAAACCTTCCTATGCAATATAAACGAAAAGATTTCTTCTATAAAAAAGCCAAAAAAGAGCACAAAGCCTCTCGAGCAGCGTATAAATTGAGTGAAATTCAACGTCGTTATGATTTGGTTAAAAAAGGTAATATTGTGATTGATTTGGGTTGTGCGCCCGGGAGTTGGATGCAGGAATTATCCGTATGGGTGGGAAAAAAAGGCAAAGTTTTAGGGATAGATCGCTTGCCGCTTCATATTACGCTGCCAAATAGCTGTGAGTTTATTCAAGGGGATATTATGGATGATATGTCCATCAATAATCTTTATGACATGGCGGGTAGCAAGGTGAATGTGATTGTATCAGATATGGCGCCCAATATATCTGGAATTGATTTTGCGGATGCATACCATTCCTATGAGCTCGGATGTTTGGCGCTGAATATTTGTCATAAAATATTGATACCAGGGGGGCATTTTGTATTAAAGATATTTCCAGGCGCTGAATTTGATGATTTTATGACGCAGGTAAGGTCATGTTTTTTGAAGGTAAATGCGATTATTCCCGAAGCAACACGACGCACATCCATTGAACGGTATATTGTGGCACGTGGGTTTAAGGGAAGGAATTGCCCTTAGGAAATTTATTTTTAAAGCCAGTTTCAGAAAATATTTCAGAATAGGGGAATAAAAAAACCGCGAGGGTATTAGCCCTCGCGGTTTTGGAGAAAGGAGATGGGGGATTTTGCGGTGGAAGTACATTCCTCTCTCCACCTTCCACCTATTTGGTGTCTATTCAATCGATGTCGGACAATGCTGTCGCGTCTTATGATGTCGTCTCTATAAGTATTATCGGATGATGTTAGGAGAAGTTGTGTACTTTTTTAAAAAAAATGCATTTTTTTTCATTAAGCAAATTATTCCATGGTGTATTGCAGCCGGTATCTTCTATATGTTGTTCCAAAAATACCCTGTTAGCGATGTGTGGGATGCTCTACAGTTAGTTCACTTGCCCAGTTTTTTTCTATTAGCAATAATTTATTTTCTTGTTATTTTTTCAGTAGATAGCATTGTTATGCAGCGAATGCTACAGCGCTTTGGGTATACATTGCCGCTCAATGATATTTGTCGAGGGCGCGGGATGACATATATGATTATGATTTTAAGCTATCCAGCATCTCAAGCGGCATTTGCCTATTATTTGAATAAAAAACAACATGTGCCAATAGTCACTGTACTTAGCAGTTTTGTATTTACGCTATTTTTGGATTTATTTTGGATTATTACATTGGCATTTGTGGGATCTTTTTTTCAAGATTATATGGTGCGTGGTGCTGATTTAGGGCATATTGTACGGTTGTGCGCGATTGTATTTTATAGCATGGCTGGGATATGGTTAGCATTT
>CAYZSU010000043.1:0-17563 GCA_964480565.1 uncultured Myxococcales bacterium
TAGGATATATAGTGTACTGGCGACCATAAAATAAACAATCCCAATACGGTCATGGCAATCTGCAATAATGTGGCAAATTTTGATGATATAATCGCCCCATAGTGCATTTTTGCTCTTTTTCGAATCAGCACATACATGCCAATAACAATCATAATATCACGACATAGTGCCAGTACAAAAAATTGCCAGGGTAAAATTGAGCTCAGCAGTAGAATCACAAAGCAGCTTTGCATGAGTAATTTATCCGCAATGGGATCAATCACTGCACCAAAATTTGAAGGCGTATAAAACTTTCGTGCGATTGCACCATCAATTAAATCCGTGGCTGCCGCATAGCAAAATAACCAGAACATAATATCATGGCGCCCAATTGAGTAAAAAAGTACAAAAAAAGGCACTGCGGCTAAACGCGACAATGTAAGTATATTGGCTGCATTCCAACTCATGCATATCTCCTAAGTTAGTCCTATAGGAATTACCTAAGAATAGTATGAATATCCAGAAAAATATTCATTTTACTATATAAATGATATTTTTTTATCTATTCCGACATAAATTTTGTCACATTATGACCAAACAGTTTATTGACAGTAGTCACCAATTGTGGACTAGGTTCTAATCGTAAATTATCAGGCAAACTCAATACAGTTTCATGCTTGCCTGGCAGCAATAAGTGCACAAAAGCCGGACAAGTCCCTGGATAGCGAGTCAGCATATTTTTAAGCTGTGTTAAGTGATGGCTATCCACCTCAGGTTGATGCAAGAAAAAATGAACGCTTTTAGTAAGTACCTGAGATACATCGTCAATGGACATAATTTCCGATGCAATGACCTTGGCATTTTCTCCATCAGTATCCGCACTTCCCACCACAAAAACAGGATGATCCCCCTTAATTAAGCTCATCGCCTCCTGATACACATCGGAAAACACCACAATTTCACAGGATCCCTTTAAATCTTCTAAAGTAACAAAGGCCATGCGATCCCCACGTTTTGTGGTGATTTCGCGCATTTTGGATACCACGCCACCAATACGCACCTCCTGCTTATCTCCACATTCCACCAAACATGCTGTATCCACGGATGCATATTGACTTAGAAGCTCTTCATAATGGGCCAAAGGATGCCCTGTAATATAAAAACCTAGCGATTCTTTTTCATAGGCAAGCAATTGACGCTCTGCCCATTCATGCACATCTGGCAATTCAGGATGCGTTAGCACATCATCTAATAGATCAAATAACCCGGTTTGCCCGGTTTGCCGATCACGTTGTTTGGATTGTGCCAAATCGATCGCTTGATCAAGCGCAGTTAGCAAGGCAGCTCTAGCAAGTTCCGTAAAATCAAAGGCACCGCATTTTATTAAACTTTCAAGCACGCGTTTATTGACACGCCGCAAATCCACTCGTTCGCAGAAATCAAACAATGATTCAAATTTTCCACCCTCTTGCCTAGCCGAAACAATGCTTTCAATGGCACCCTCACCCACATTTTTCACCGCTGCCAAACCAAAGCGAATGGTCTGATCAGCAATCACAGAAAAGTCACGCACACTTTCATTTACATCTGGCGGCAACATGGTAATGCCCACCGCTTTACAATCATTGATATAAAAGATCACTTTATCCGTATTATCTTTTTCAGATGTCAAAATAGCGGCCATATATTCCGTGGCATAATGACATTTTAAATAGGCCGTTTGATAGGAAACCAATGCATATGCCGCACTATGCGACTTATTAAATCCATACTCTGCAAACATAGCCATTAAATCAAAGATTCGCTGCGCTTTTGCTTCAGGAATTTTATTCTCCAAGGCCCCTTTCATAAATCGCTCTTGCTGTTTGGCCATTTCCTCTGGTTTTTTCTTACCCATCGCGCGCCTGAGTAAATCCGCCTCGCCCAGTGAATAATTGGCCAATACATTGGCAATACGCATGACCTGTTCCTGATAAACAATCACTCCATAGGTTTCATGTAAAATATCTGATAATTGAGGCAGTTCATATTTAATTTCCGTGCGCCCATGCTTACGGTTGATAAAATCATCCACCATGCCAGAACCAAGGGGGCCTGGACGAAAAAGTGCCACCAATGCAACAATATCTGGAAATGCACTGGGTTTTAATTTCATCACCAGATCCGTCATGCCAGAACTTTCCAACTGAAACACTCCAGCAGTGTTACCCGCGGATAAAAACTGAAATACCGCATTATCATTCAATGGTATTTCATCGATATTAATCTGTGACCCTGTACGATCATGAATGGTCTTTAAACAATCAAAGATCACTGTTAGCGTCCGAAGTCCCAGAAAATCAAACTTGATTAAGCCCACTTTTTCCACGCATTTCATATCGAATTGCGTCACAACTTCATCTTTTTGCCCTTTATATAAAGGCACTAAATTTGATAACGGCTGGTCTGAAATGACAACACCTGCCGCATGTGTCGAGGCATGTCGTGGAAATCCCTCCAATACCAGCGCCATGTCCAACAATTTTGCAATTTGAGGGTCTTTTTTCTGTATTTGCGTGAGCTTTGGCTCTATTTCCAATGCCTGCCCCAATGTCATGCCGAGCGTTGCTGGAATTAGCTTCGCAATTCGATCCACATCACCGTATGGAATGCCCAAAACACGCCCCACATCTCGAATAACTGCTCGTGCTTTCATTGTTCCAAATGTAATGATTTGCGAGACATTGCCATATTTTTGCGAAACATATTCGATGACTTCATCACGACGACGCATACAGAAATCAATATCCACATCCGGCATGCTAATACGTTCCGGATTTAAAAACCGCTCAAACAATAAATCATGCTCAATTGGATCGATATTGGTAATCTTTAAACAAAATGCCACCAATGACCCTGCAGCAGATCCACGCCCTGGCCCAACAGGTAAATTATTATTTCGTGCAAATGCGATAAAATCAGCCACAATTAAAAAGTAACCTGCAAACCCCATGGATAGAATAATTTCCAATTCAATCTTTATGCGACTTGCATATTTTTCCTTAAGCAATGCATCATCACCGTGCAATTGACAAATATATTGCCAACGATTTTTCATTCCATCATAAGTTGTATCGGTTAGATGTTGAGATAAATCCTTGCCCTTGGGAGGATCAAATTTAGGAAAATGATACGTATTAAAGTCAAACTCTAAGTTTAGCCGTTCTGCAATTTTCACTGTATTTTCAATAGCTTCCGGGCAATCTTCAAATAAAATCATCATCTCTTCTGCCGATTTTAGATAAAATTCATCTGTACTCAAGCGCATGCGTTTTTCATCGCTGAGCAATTTCCCAGTTTGAATACACAGCAATGCATCATGGGCACTTGCATCCTCACGGTTGATATAATGCACATCATTGGTGGCAACCAGTCCCAGTCCCATATCCGTTGCCAACTCTTTTAGACCATGCACTACTTTTTTCTGCTCAGGTATATAATGATCCTGCAGCTCAATATAGTAGTTATCCGCTCCAAAAATTCCCACCATAAACTCAGTGGCATCCTTGGCCGCATCATAGTCATCATGCAATAGTAATTGAGATTGCCATCCCTTCAAACATCCAGATAAGGCGATGAGCCCGTCCGCATGCTCTGACAAAATATCCTTATCTATTCGGGGTTTATAATAAAATCCATCGAGATAGCTTGTACTCACTAATTTACATAAATTTTGATAACCCTGTTTATTTTTAGCGAGCAATGTTAAATGAGATAACATTCCACGTTGATGGGCTCCACGATCAAAACGCGATCCCTTTGTCATTAAATAGGCTTCACAGCCAATACAGGGTTTTACACCTTGTCTGGATAATACTTGATAAAATTCCACAGCAGCAAATAAACAGCCATGATCTGTAAGAGCAAGTGCTGGCATGCCCAATTCATGAGAACGCTCAGCAAGCTTTTTTATAGGTGCAGCACCATCCAATAAACTATAATTGGAATGCACATGAAGATGAACAAATGGAGAGTGTTTCATATTATATTTCAGACAGTTAGAGTTTAAATTTTAATTAAAATATCACTAGATAGTTACAGTATTTCTTAAAAGAATGTGACTATCATCAACAAAGTTAAGACTATCATAGCAATCACAGTAAACCATGATATGGCATTCCATAATTTACCATTGACAAATTCACCCATAATATCCTTGCGATTAATCAAAAGCAGCATGAAAATTAGTATAAACGGCAATAATATACCGTTGATCACCTGAGAAAATACCATGGTCCAAATTAATGGAAAATTAGGAATAAGTACGACCAATGCGCCAACGATTAAAATAGCGGTATAAAGCGTATAAAACTGAGGGGCTTCATCAAAATTCTTATCAACACCTGCTTCCCAACCCAATCCTTCACAGACATAATAGGCTGTTGCTAATGGCAATACAGACGCAGCAAATAATGATGCATTAAACAAACCAAATGCAAATAAAAATGAACAATATTCTCCTGCTAAGGGCTTTAATGCAAAGGCAGCATCTGCCGCATCCTCAATGCGAATACCTGCAGGATGCATGGTTGCCGCACAAGCTACAATAATGAAAAATACAACAATTCCTGCCATAGCGCATCCAAAAATAACATCCCATCTGGATTGCCGATAATTTTCAATATCAATGCCCTTTTCAACAATAGATGATTGCATATAAAATTGCATCCATGGTGCAATCGTAGTCCCTACAACACCAATAAGCATAAATAAATATGGAGTATTAAAATGAATTGTTGGTGTGACCATTTCCGTTAGCACATAATCCCATTTGGGCTCTGCCAAAAAACCAGATATTATATAAGTAATATAAAATGAGCAGGCAATTAAAAATACTTTTTCCACTGTTTTATATGTTCCTTTTACCACCAATAGCCATACAAATAGTGCAGATAATGGCACAGAAATGTATTTGGAAATACCAAAGATCTCTAAACTAGCAGCCACACCTGCAAATTCCGCCATGGTATTACCAAAATTTGTAACAAGTAATGCTAACATCACATAAAATGTCACTTTTACACCATAATTTTCACGGATTAAATCAGCCAGCCCCTTGCCAGATACCGCGCCCATACGTGCGCTCATCTCCTGAATTACAATCAATGCAAATATAACTGGTATCACCAGCCATAAAAATGAATATCCAAAATGTGCACCCGCAATGGAATATGTGGCAATACCGCCCGCATCATTATCCACATTGGCAGTGATAATTCCTGGGCCCAATACTGCAAAGAAAATCATCAAGTTGCGCCAAAGACCTTTGGGCGCTTTGGGTTTTAATTTGTGAATGCGATTTGCAACATCCATATTCTATCCTAATTTTATTTGTGATCAATCTTTAGAGACTAAGCGATCCCTACTATAATCCACCGCGACGCCCCCATGCCTCCTCCACAACCAAGTGAAGCACATCATCGACAGTAATAATCCCTTCCAAAATATCGTCATCATCGACCACAGGCAGTGTATACAAATTATACTTATCCATTTCATATGCCACATCTTTACTGGAATCACTCACATGAATACATGGCGGTTTGGTTTGCATCACTTCACTGATAATTTCTTCAAGCGGCACTAATAATAACTCTCGAAAAGACACGGATCCAATCAAACATCCCTCATCATCAATCACAAATGCCGTGTAAATTGTTTCTGCCTTGGTAATTTCAACTTGTCGAATATGATCAATCGATTCTCCAACTGTCATATTCTCACGAAGTACAATAAATTCTGTAGTCATCATACCGCCCGCAGAATCCTCTTCATGCGCCATTAATTCTGTAATTTCACGGGCTTTTTTAGTACTAAGCATATCCAAAATCCGCTTTGCATCCCGTTTGGCTAATTTAGCCAATAAATCAGTGGCTTCATCTGCAGGCATACGCTCAAACAGTCTTACCACTGTTTTACTATTTAAGCTCTCCACCAAATCTTTTTGCCATTTTAAATCCAGCTCTGTCACAATATCCACCTGAGACTGTATATCCATAGTTTCAAGTAATGCAACGCGCTGATAAGGATCCAACTCCATCATCATTGTCGAAATATCTGACGGTGGAATTTCACGTAATTGTTCCATTTCTACAGTGAGCTGAATTTTACCAGTTGATTCTTGTATAGAAAGTGGCTGCACATATTTCCATGAAATAAAACTTTCTTTTGTTAAATAATCCGCATGCCGGTTAAAACTCTGAACAAATCCATCGATTAAATGCTCCCACCCCAATCGGCGCATAAGACCTCTTAACCCCATATCTACATGAGCAATGCGCAGATCATTGTCAATTTTCAATAGATGAATATCATTCACGCGAACCACTTTACGGTTAAATGTATCCACCACTTGCTGATCTAAAATACTTTTCCGAAATGTCGTTTGACCTGAATATTGAAATGATTGTTTTTGAATCACTTGATCTAGAGGTATACGCAATTGCATGCGCTTACCCATTTGAATAACATCTTCCCAGGATACTTGATAGAATTTTTTGCGCAAATAACCACGCGCAATGATCATATGAGTGATACGCGGATAGGCATCGTCAAGCGTTGCCATAAAGTCATGCGGGTGGCCAATAAGCCGCCCACGACGGTCAGTGATGTCCTTTTGGACAATTTCCGTAAAAAAAGTAAACATAATAAGTGATAATCTTCAATTTCCATATGTAAGCCGTTAATATGTTTCATTTTTTTGGAATGCAATCATAAAAAACAATTCATCCGTAAACATTGATTAAGTTAATATATCCACAATGTCGGGTAGTTGCCGCCAAACGAACATTCCTGGGTTGTTCATAAATACCCAGATAGTAGGCAGTCAGTAAATCCAATGAGAGCGCATACATACGAGTATGTAATCGAATTGGATTCGCTGGGCAACACCCTAGATGGGTGTTTATGGGCAACCCCATATATCCACAATGTCGGGTAGTTGCATCTCCGGCATATACAATCCCATGGCTAACCGTTCTTTACATAATTCCACGAGTTGATCGGCTTGGGTTGCATCCATTGCTCCTCGCCGCATTAGCTGACGTATTTGCCGACGTAAATTTTTTGCATATGCGAGTTTTACACTTCCAGTGGGGTCCACATCCATACTATCAGAAGTTTCAGGATTTTTTAAAAAATTAAATACAGCATCATACGTTAAATCCAGATAATGTTGACGATCCGCGGGATGAATCACATATTTTGATCGTTTGGCATATTTTAATAGCTGCTCACGCAACCGTCTCATTTTCTGTAAAATAACGATTGTATTAAAAATACGCTTATTCGTTTGAAAGGAAAATAAGGTTTTCTTTAATACACGTTCTAAAAGAGCATCATAAGCATCTACATTTAAATCTGAAATAATATTCAATCGCTCCCACACCTGTTCATGCACGCCTAGATCAAATCGCATTTCCCAGTAAGTATGTGTTAGCATTCTGGCACTATGACTACGAATGATTTTATATGGTATATAATAGTTATGCGCGACAATATCAGCAGCTAAATGCGTCATATAGCCATAGGCTGCGGCACGTTCTAAGTCACTTTTTGCTTCATGCAAAATCAACCACCCAATACGCCAATTATGACAGTGATGCAGATAGCCTGCGTATTTTTTACCCAATACAATATCAGGACTCGCTGCGCCATAAATATACGCATCGCTATACCGCGTAATCAATTTACGAATAAATGGTGCAACCAGGCCAATATGTGCCAATACATGCATCGCTACTTCAATATGCGTGCCTGGCCCCCATGCATATGCAGGCATGGGAATAAGAATATATACAATAATTAGCGCGATCATCCACATTGCCCCACTTCTATGCATATCATCAAAAACTTGCAATCTTTTATTATTTGCGACATCAAACACCAATGACCAGTAAACACGACCTAATGAACCGTATTCGCAATCGATTGGAATATGAAAAATTATGTGGATTCGATGGCATTGCATTACCGCGTGAGCAATCACCTTCTTTTGCTACTCCCATAGCAGTAACATCCACAGCTACCCCCACGCAGCCATTGCCCATTGACAATGATGTTCAGGCACTGCTTAGCGCGGATAATCTCCATGATATATTACACACATTAGGCAAATGTACCCGATGTAAATTATGCGACAATCGAAATAATATTGTCTTTGGTGTTGGCAATGAGCATGCGGATATTATGTTTATTGGCGAAGGCCCTGGGCATAATGAAGACATGGAAGGCATTCCATTTGTGGGACGTGCCGGACAACTGCTCACGCGCATTATCACTGCCATGGGACTGACGCGCGATGATGTTTATATCAGCAATATCGTCAAATGCCGGCCACCCAACAATCGAAATCCAGAACCCGATGAAGTATCTGCCTGCATTGCATTTTTACTTCAACAAGTACGATTAATTGAGCCCAAAGTTATTGTCTGCTTGGGTAGCGTGGCCATTCAAAATTTACTTCAAACAGATCGAAAGATATCCATGCTGCGCGGTAAATGGCAAAAGTGGCAAGGGTTCGATGTACTCCCCACCTATCACCCGGCATTTTTACTTAGAAATCCAAAAATGAAAAAACCGGTCTGGGAAGATATGAAATTAGTGATGCAAAAACTAGGACTGGAAATTCCTTCACAATAAGACTGTCCACAAAATTATAGTTCATAAACTTTAAATTTAGATTATGGGACTGGTGAAAAATAGCAATTTGTGGGGTTGTTCAAAAATGTCCAGATTCAAGGCCTCCCGCAAACTCGCAACCGGAGCGTACATGCGAGTACGTGAGGATTGCGAGTGTAGCGGGAAACACCGAAGATGGGCGTTTTTCAACAACCCCATTATCAGATCAAATCAGGTGTCTAGGCTAAAAACATTGTAAACCCAAGATCCCCGTGTCGCAAGCACGAGGATGACAAGATAGCGACTCTCTTTGTATCGAACATCCAGTCATACAGCTATGGCCTCAAAGCTGACAAGCATTTGGCGCACAGGAATGTGACTAATTTTCCGATTGAAATTCCCCTACTATTCGATCACTAAGTCCTTTTCCCAATACATGCCTGCAGAACCAAGAACTTGAGCATTTTTTTCTTCCACAATCACTAGATCTTCAATGCGCACACCACCAATATCTGGATAATAGAGTCCAGGTTCCACGCTGACCACCATATGCTTCTTTAATACAGAATCATTGAGAGCAATACGCGGAGGTTCATGAATATCCAGACCTAACCCATGACCTGTACTATGAAAAAATCCCACATTCCGACCATTTTTTACTGTTGTCGAATATCCCGCTTCTGTAAAATCATCGAGTATTGTTTGATGAATATCAGTAGATCGCGTGCCATTGCGAATTGTTTTTAATGCCTTAAGTTGTGCAGTTTTAAC
The DNA here is from genome assembly GCA_964480565.1 of uncultured Myxococcales bacterium. Taxonomy (GTDB): domain Bacteria; phylum UBA10199; class UBA10199; order 2-02-FULL-44-16; family JAAZCA01; genus CAYZSU01. The sequence continues at coordinate 9,409 of CAYZSU010000043.1, forward strand.
TGTTTGATACATATGATGCAATTTATCTGAAGCCCGCCCTTTGCAAAAAGTACGTGTGGCATCACCATAATACCCTGTTTTTTTTGAGCAAGGAAAGATATCGATAATAATTGATTCATTGGCGCGAAGTGCACCGCTACCCACATTATGCGGATCCACAGAATGTGCACCACCTGCAACAATGGCATCCTCATTATCAAATCCATTTTCAGCTAAAAACACATTGATCATTTGATGCACTCGCTCAGAAGTTAGCGGAGAATCCTGATAAACGAGCCGTTTTCGACGAACAATACTATCTCGCAAAATATTACGCACAAGACCAATCGCACGAAATACCATATGTTGGGACTCTCGAATATAATTTCTTTCTCGAATAGTTTTAACCAAACGATCTTGATAAAAGGGGCGTGATCCAGGCATCACTTCATAATCCAAATCCCTGAGCACATCCACAATTTCAAACGATGTATCCGGATGACAACATAGTTTTTTAACTCGCAAAGACCTGCATAATGCGTCGATAACATATGCAATGCTCGTCTTACCATGACGGTCATTTGCTTTTTTTGTTAAATCTGTCAGAGACAATACCTCATCTACTTTTGCTTGAATTTTACCACGGTCCACTTCTAAATCACTCAATACTAAATATCGTTTTCCGTTTTTTTCCAAGAATAAAATGGCATCTGGCGCATCGAATTCAGCTGCATACATTAAATCTGCATTTTTTCGAGGTACATCATAAATTAATTTTGCAATTGTCATAAGTTCATCCTTTCAAATGATGAACTTGAACCACATACTCAAAAAAAGTGCAAGTTAAGCGATCATAACATATGCCCAAGTGCATCAAAATGTTCGAAATTCAGAACGAATCACTAAAAAAATAGTTAGAAATTGCTCATTGATTGGAACTGTCCTCAAAATAGCAATTCTGGGGATTGTTCAAAAATATTCAGATTCAAGACGGATAACAATCTTAATAAGAACACATACATACAAGTATGTAACCGATTTAAACTTGCCGATTTGTCGACAAAAATGGGCATTTTGAGGGCACCCCCTGATTCGGACATTGACCTAACATCAATCAAATTATATTATATATGATCATTTTAATGGAGACATTTAGGGGATAGTAACCCGAATGTTTAATCTCATGGAAAAATTAAATATTCCACAATTTGATCGCTCATTGCATATATTGGTTGTTGATGATGAACCCGCCAACTTAACTATTATCAGCAAAATGTTATCCCCCTATCAATGCCATGTATCCTGTGTATCCTCTGGAAAAGAAGCCCTGCAATTCATTAAAAAGGACTTACCGGATGTCATTTTACTGGATGTGATGATGCCGGGTATGAATGGTTTTGAAGTATGCGAGGCATTGAAAAGTAATGAGCTTACGCGACTAATTCCGATCATCATTGTAACAGCACTTCAAGAACGCGATGATCGCATTAAAGGCATTGAAGCGGGATGCGATGATTTTATCAGTAAACCCATTGATCGATTGGAACTCACAGCACGCGTGCATGCATTGGCCCGCGTCAAACGATTAAACGATGACTTGGACCATGCCCAATCCGTGGTTTTAAGCTTGGCCAGGGCAGTTGAGGCCAAGGACAACACCACCGGCGATCACTGTGATCGATTGATTCGCTTAAGCCGTCAATTTGGTGAATTTTTAAAACTCAGCGATAATGAATTATTCGTATTGGAGCAATCCGGAATTTTGCATGATGTAGGGAAAATCGGTATTCCAGATGCCATTTTGCTGAAACCCGGGCCATTAAATAACGATGAATGGAATTGTATGCGTGAACATCCCATTATGGGCGAAGAAATTTGCTATCCCTTAAAATCCTTACGCAATGTCTGCCCAATTATTCGACATCACCATGAAAAATATAATGGCACAGGATATCCAGACGGACTTATGGGCGAATCAATTCCATACTTAGCACGTGTTTTCCAAATTTTAGATGCCTATGATGCCTTAACACATAAACGTCCTTACAAAGACGCATTTTCCAAAGAAAAATCACTGGAAATCCTTAGAGATGAAACAACGCAAGGACTTTGGGATCCACAACTGATCGATGCATTTGAAAAATTCATTAGGGAATCTGATGATAGTTAAAGAATAATATCTTACGATAAGTCGACTTAAGCTTGATAAGCTTTAAATCTGCTCAACTAGGGCGTGTCCTCAATTCGTTTAAGAATCCACTAAATGCGTATAAATAGGCAAAATAAGAAATTAATTCCCTAATGCCATACATTTTTTGTCATCATCGGACTTGGAGACTGTGTCGGTATGATATAGAATTTATATAACACAAAATATGTTAATTTTTGGTCTCCCAAAATGCCCCACATTGAATTATTTTTCAAAAACAGGGGTCAGAGACCCCCCAAAAAACAGCCCCACATTGACAAAACGCCCATGCATAACACATGGGCGTTTCTTATAATATATTATACAGATATTTTTTACGATCTAGGAGGCTCTGGCAAACAAACCATACCACTACCAGTACATTGCTGAATGGGTACAAATTCATTGCACACACACTCCGAATAAGTACGTGATACACTATCACTTGCAGATTCAATGACATTACCATGAGCATCTTTTATCTCAATCCTCAATGTTGCACTAACAGCAAAACCACCACATTGCGGCTCTATCCCTATAAAAATACCTGCATTACCAGGATCTCCTATCAATTCACCACCTTCAACATCCCAGTGATACTCAACGGTTGTATTCCGAGGTTGATTATGAATTTGCGCAGTGATCACTGGCGCTAATTTATCAACAAAACCAATCGCACAAGTATCATACATTCCTGTTCCACCCACAGCACCGCCTCCCATAAATTTGCCTCTAAATTCAATTTGTGGAAGTTGTGCAGCTGGCAAAAATCCCACTTCATCGCCACACTCATCCTCTCCAAGAGGGGTAATATCAATCACATATGCACGTTTTTCTGATTCATTACGAGTCATATCTGTATCAAACACAAATATATCAAAATCTTGGCTATCCGACGCATCCGGCGCTACTGGAATTCGAATGCTATCCTGTTCATCTAATCTGTAAAAAACAGGATGCACTTTGCCATCAAGCATCATGGCCAAATTACTGCTATCATATTGACTGTCCGTTTTCGCATCATTAAATGATAAATCAAAACAACGAACGCCTTCATCGACTGCTCGCTCAAACCCTGCAAATCGTAATCCATGACACTTTGTTGACACAGGACGTGCATCACCGGAAAGTAATATATGTTTATCACTTGTAAATTGATGGAATTGACCATCACATTCAACATAGTCATTTCCATACATTTCATAAGCGGCTTTCACATACATCCCTTTAAACATCATATCGATGGGATTCATATCACCCACTGGCGGTGCAAATTGAAGTATGAGTGATTTATCAAAATCCGCTGACATCAATGAATACCCCACCATCTCATAGAGGCCAGGGCCAACAATACCGACATAATTGCTCATTCGCTTATAAAAATCATATATACCACGATCAGCACCTTTGATTGCCATTATGGTATGATGAAAAAACGGAATTTTTATTCCTCCGCTCAATGAATACAGTGATTCCAATACATAGCCTGCATTTTTTTGTGCTGACTCAGCAAAGCTATTATTTTTACCGCACATTGTTTCTAAATAATACAGCCTATTATAAGCCATCGAACTCATCCGCAACCAATCATAATTGAATATCCTTGCATTGGGCAATACATTGTTAAGAATGACAGATAGCGCAAAACCTCCTGCAATGGATGATTCAACATCACATCGATCTTCAGAAAGTATTTCGTCTGCCTGGACAACAAAGCGACTTCTCTTATAGGGCTGATTATCAATCCGCTCATCTCCCAATGCATTAATATAATAGGGAGTACGATATGGCGCATCATAATCACCCACCAGCACTAAATTAAATTGCACACTTTGATGAATATCATCAAATGATTCCAAACCCGTTGCCAGACGGTATCTATTCCTATTGATAAGAACTTGACGACCAGACAATGTGCCTCCAATCTGAGCCTGCCACTTGCCACCACCATCTGCAATATCACGATAAAAATCACTGATGCGGTTTAACGATATAATCATTCGCCCTAGTTTTTCCGGTTCACAAAATGACCGATCCGTCCCCTCTTGAACTCTGATATTCGTATCGCAAATAATCACCCATGGCTTTGTCCAGGGTGAAGCTCCGGATATAATAACCGCTTGCTTGGATGTTTTTTGAGATGCTAATTGTTTGATATTGGGATCCGCTTGATCAAAATACAATGCTGGTTTTTGACCAACAAGTACCATGATCTCAGATAACTTTGGCAATGCGCTTAATGTTAATATTAAATCATTGGGATTATCAGACGATACATCATAGGGAATCAATTCCCAGTGAAAATCAGTACCATCAGGCCATTTCATATACACAAGGATTGCCTTGTCATCACTAATCAGTGAATTTAATTCGTCAATATATGGCGTAATATCTAAGTTAAGTTGAATTTTATCATCCGCATTGCCTTCTATTACATCTGGCAATGGTGTTTCACCCATAGCATTTAATTCAACGCGAACCGCATAAACAATTGAACCAACATCAATAGAATAGCCTTCTTCAAATTTAGTTAAATCAATGCCATTAGCCCCTTGAATCGTACGACTTGTCATTTCACTAACAGTAACACTCACATCTTTATTTTCAACACCCACTGCATCAATCACACTATCTGGAATATTAATACTCGCTTGCCCGTCATCAATAACAATGGGACCATTAGGATCGACATCACTGCTGTTTGGGCTTGATCCGCCACTGCAAGCCATTCCTAAACAGGCTATTGCTAAAATAGCTATCGTTGTTCTCATAAAATGCATCATCATAAGCTCCTTTAGTGTATTACTGCTAATACTTATTTAACAATATATTCCTGCTATAACTATTATCGGACACAATAGCAATCAATGTTTCCTGCTAGAGAACAATAGTGTTTTCCATTTGAAAACATCCCTTATTTCACCTCAATGCCCCATTCAGGCGGACGACTGTCAGCCTCTTTACTAAAATGCAATTTACCTTCATTGGGATATCGTCGAGTGCCATTTGAGTAGGAATAGAAACCCTCAAAATGATTGTCCTTCCATTCAACGGTTAAAATAATATCATCAAATAAATTACTTATAAGAACCCATCGATCCTCACTTCTTCGTACAGTATTAAATGGAAAAATTAAGTCATCTTGTTCAGGCAATATCAGCCAACCATCTTGCTCATTGGCATCAATAGAAAATACTGGATATAGATCGTTTACTGCACCAGGAGCACTCCTATCTGCCCATACACCTGTCCAATAGGGCATAGCTACTGGTTCTGGATCGGGATCGGGAGCTGGGTCGGGATTTTCTATACCTGGGCAAGGCACCTTATGTGCTGTAAAATCCGCTATTAATGTATCATCATTGCCTGCAGATATTCCATTCAAAAGTAATATCTTAACAAGCAGATCATCCGCTGCAAATGAATTGCCAGGTTCGACAATGAAAATTTCTCCATGTGAAATAGCAGCAATCGGTAATTGACTACTATGATTATTATCAATAGTAATACACTCCAAGAACTGAAAGCCATCATCAGTCCATTTTACTTCATCTAGCTGGACGTGCAAACGTTTAACGCTCATGGTACGAACAGGATATTGTTTATTATCTAAATCCGATACCACTACCAAATCTTCATGGTCAGCATTCTTACCATTTAAAATCAATGACTGGTGAACCTGTGCATAGGAATCAATCCAAGGTATACCTGATACATTTTCCCAGGCATTTATAAAGCTTGCATAGGGGTCGCTGTGACCTATCATATGACCAAATAATAACGGCATATAGTTTTCATAACCTTGGCCCAACATTGATATAAAATAACTGGTCTTATATTCATCCAGACGAACATAATCTGCATCGTGTTTCATAGACCCCAGAGGTTTATCCCAGCTCCGATTATTTGAAAACCCATCAAGACCTATCATTTGCCTAGCCATTGCCTCTGCAGTAGACTCAACAAACCAAACAGTTCTGTCATTAGAATCAATATCATAGGCAAATTGGATAGCATGCATTAACTCATGAACAACTATTTGCTGTAACTCTTCAGGAGTTTTATTAAAGGAAGATTGATAAAAATAAATTATATTTTTATCAGAACTATAACAGGCATTTACTCTATCACGTTTACATGCAACATCATCTATTATGGCCACAGAAAATGGACCCGGCCCTTTAAATTGGACAGCATCAAATATTTCCATAGCTTGAGCCCTAGTATATTTTTTCATAATAGGAGATCTAAAGCCCTTCGCCATTAACGCTGTTTCTTGTTCACTTAACATCGTTGCTAAATTGGACAATACTTCAGACTCACATAATTCGTTTCCTGCACTGGCCAAGGTAAAATCACATGCAACCAACCAAGTAATACTTTCATCTACAGGTGAACTCTTGCTCACAACATGGCGTGCATTTTTTCCAGCAATCACAATACCCACATCACTTTCCCCAACCAGCATTGAAGATGATGCAACAACAATTATATCTATGGATTCATGTGATAATACCATCTCCGCAGTGAAAATTTTACTTTCTCTATCCACGAGGCCTAATATAGGCGACCAAGAATCATTCTCTTTGCTCGCATGAATATGAGAATCATGGGTTTCACCAACAGCACGCATCATTGCATAAATAGTTGTTCCTTTTAAAATTTCATTATTAATTGGAACAGTTACTTTTACATGCTGCCCCTTTACCATTCGTTGATACTTATTCATTTTAATTCGAATAGCCCGACTCATTGGCATTATGGCTTCTGGTAAATCATTGGCATCTATTGTAGATATATTCAAATCCACATTTTCTTTAAAACTATTGGAAGAAATTTTTATTTGAGCATCATAAAATTCAATGACTTTTTCTAAATCTGCACTTATTGTATGAGTTTTGACATCTAAATCTACACTGTCAGATTTTTGAGATGAAGGACATGCTATACTAAGCATGGCAATCATACTCATACAAATGATTGTAGCTTGTTTCATAAAAAAACTCACTTTCATGTCTGTCTCAATTTGATAAAACTATTCTTTTTTTTGACGATTTTTGTGTCAATACTCCATAAAAAAGATCTAATTGACTATTATAGCAACTTTCATGCCTTTTTAAGTATACGTTCTTCAGTATGCAATATTAGAAAAAACAAATTTTATACGTTTTTTCTTCCATTAAATAGATGAATTGATATATGAAACTATCATGTCGATCTGCAAGAAATATAGATATAATACCCAAGAAATCCGTTTTCAACTGGAAAACACCTACCAATCGCTAGCTGATCAAAAAAAAATGCCAGCTATTTTACATGAAAAATATGAAAAATATCGATTCAAAACAGGCCCTTGCTATGCGCTAAAACCATGGAGTGCGGCTAAGAATCTATTACTATGCAATAACAAAAAAACAAAGACTATTACCTTATTTGCAACTCAAAATACCCCAAAAGAACATGCCTATGCATATCGATTTTCTACCAATCCACAAAACTTACCCTTATTATCAGTGGATATACTTATACATAAGCGTAACGCCTGGATTACTGCCATGCAGCAAATCAGTGATGAACGCATATTTATTTCAACAATACCCGTATATGCATTAATTATGAATACATCGGCCTCTAGTATGCTCAGGCATATAATGACACACATGAAAATCCCGCTTACCGCCGATAATAATCCATAGTGGGGCTGCCCTCAAAACGCCCATCTTCGGTGTTTCTTCACGCATAACACCCGTCAATACCTCATGTATTCGCATGATCGCTTGCGGCCCTAAGGATTTGCTGGAGCCTTGACAGCGTCTATTATATTTCTGCTATTGGTAATGCGCGGGGCGCTTGATCAACTTGACTCATTGCTAATGCAATTTTTCAAGTTGTCACAACGCCAGTAAACAAGACATCATTTGCTCGGTATACAACCTACATTCCCGGCATACTCATAACGAGGATGGCGGTTTAATCTCCAATGCGTCA